>NZ_LOVM01000060.1:0-798 GCF_001523445.1 Burkholderia sp. ABCPW 11
ATCGCGAAGGAGCATTCGGGCGCGTACGGGATGGGCGTCGACTACGCGTACACGATGGTCCACAAGGCGCCGCAGCGCACCGCGACGCCGCACGAGTCGATTCCGCCCGTTCCGGCGAAGTAAGCGCGGACGGCCTGCAACGGCTGATGCCGTGCGGCGGGTTCGATGCGAACGCGCCGCATGGGCGCCATGGCCGCGGGCGGCGGACGTGAAAGAAACACGAATGCCGCCCGCGGCATGCCGTTCGGAACGCCGCGCCTGCATTTGAATTTGTCCGGGAGATTTATCGCATGGAACCTTATCTGGTTTCCCTTGGTGCGGGCCTGCTGATCGGTGTGATTTACAGCGCCATCAAGGTTCGCTCTCCCGCACCGCCGCTGATTGCGCTGGTCGGGTTGCTCGGCATGCTGATCGGCGTGCAAGCCTTACCCACCGTGAAACAGCTGTTTGGCTTCTGATCAACAAGAGGTGATGCACATGACCGCAACCGTGACCCAGCCGGATCTGATCCTGCATAACGGACGATTCACGACGCTCGACCGCGCGAACCCCGTCGCCACGGCCGTCGCGATTGCCGCCGGCCGCTTCGTCGCCGTCGGCAGCGACGCGGACGTCATGCCGCTTGCGGGCCGCGCGACGAAGACGATCGATCTCGGCGGCCGCGGCGTGCTGCCGGGCCTGATCGACAACCACTGCCACGTGATTCGCGGCGGCCTGAACCACAACATGGAACTGCGCTGGGACGGCGTGCCGTCGCTCGCGGTCGCGATGGAGATGCTCAAGCGTCAGGTCGCCGTG
>NZ_LOVM01000061.1:0-6353 GCF_001523445.1 Burkholderia sp. ABCPW 11
GCGCCTGCCTTGGCCAGCTCCAGCGCGATTTCCTTGCCGATGCCGCTCGCGGCGCCCGTGACGACTGCGGTCTTGCCATTCAGGTTGCTCATGTTCGAATTCCCGTAGTGAAAGGATTGACAGGGAGAAGGACTGCGGACGGGTTACTGGGCCAGATAATCGTAGACGACTTCGCCGAGGCCCAGCGTCAAATCCGCGACGAGGTGGCGCGCTTCGACGATCTCGAGCACGGGCAGATCGGCCACCGGCGCGAGCGCGTGCGGCGCCAGCTCGAGCGATGCGGGGCCCGTCCACGCGCCCTTCATCTTGATGTCCTGCATGTAATAGCGCACCAGTTCGCACACGCGCGCGGTGCCGTCGACGTGCGGGATGATCTTCAGCAGGAAATTGGGGCCGGCGAGCCGTTTCGTCTGCTCGTCGATGTCGAGCTCCTTGTGCTTGTAGCCCATCGTGCCGGTCGCGACGCGCACCTTGCCGTAGTCGAGCGTGCCCAGGATGTGATCGGTGTTCACGTGCAGCGTGGGCGACGCGAGCTTCTTCGGGAAGCCCCACAGCTCGCGGCCGCCGGCGATCGGCGGGTGATCGTCGAGATACATCGCCAGCGTATAGCCGCCCGGCTGGCCGTTGTATTCGACGGGAATCACCTGGCCGCTTTCGGTGTAATCGCCGAAGCCGGTCGAATCGGCCATGCGGATGAATTCGTAATGCACGAGCGGCTCGGTGACCTGCAGCGGCTCGGGGACGATTTCGCGGAGACGGTCCGGATCGGTGCGGTACGTGATGATCAGAAACTCACGATCGACGAAACGGTACGGGCCCATCGGGAACGCAGGGCTGGTCAACGGCATCGCAAACGCTTTCGATCGGACATCGCTGGGTTTCATGCGGACTCCTTGTTGTTGATCGCTTCGTGGATGAGTGGTCGTAATCGTATGCCTGTGCGTTGCCGTTGTGCGATGCCGCATCTGGAATTAATTGTTGCCGATTTCGAATAATTCGACGCGTAAATATTGAGATGAACGATGCAAACGACCTGATGGCACGCCGGCCGGGCGATGGTGGCACGTGTCGATGACGCCGTCATGTGAAAAAGGTGAGTCTTTACGGGAGATGTGGTGAGCTTTTACGGGGACGTTCGCGCGGCAATATGACAATTGTGTGAACTTGTGTTGCAGTGCGGGCTCTAAGTGCGTTCGCCGCACGGCCTTGTTCGGCGACTGTCGCATTAAGCACCGCTTAAGCGGCCGTGCCCTAGCATTCGTTCGCATCCGGCCGGGCAACCGGCCGATCTTTTACGCGCCACGCAACCGGATTCATGCAGAACCTCAATCTCGCCCTCTTTTCCGCCGTCAATGCCGGGGGTGCACCGCACCCGGGCGTTGCCCGCCTCGCGATCTTCGCCGCCGACTGGCTCGTCTATGCGCTACCCGCGATGCTGCTGCTGACCTGGATTGTCGGCGCGCGCGCCGCGCGGCGCCAGGCGATCGAAACCGGCGTGGGCGTATGCGTGGCGCTCGTGCTCGCGCAGGTGCTCGGGCATGTGTGGTTCTCGCCGCGCCCGTTCATGGCCGGCGTCGGCACGCAGCTGATTCCGCACGCGCCGGACAGCTCGTTTCCGAGCGATCACATGACGTTCGCGTGGAGCATGGCGGTCGGGCTGCTGCTCGGCGGCACGACGCGGGTCACCGGTTTGGTGATGGCCGCGATGGCCGTCGCGATCGCATGGGGGCGCGTCTATGCGGGCGTGCACTGGCCGTTGGACATGGCGGGCGGCGTGCTGGTCGGCACGGCGGGCGCGCTGGCCGCGCACCTGTACGGGCAACGCGCGACCGCGCTGCTCGAACGGCTCGGCGATTCGGTGCAGGCGGCCGTGATGGGGCGCCGGCAGGCGCCGTAAGCGGAAGGAAGCGGCAGGGCGCCGTCAGCCGGACGAGCCGGCGGTGCGGGCCGATTCGGCCGGATGTCGCGCGGCATCGCGGTCGCGGGCGCTTTCCGTCAGGATCGCGCACATCGCGACGAACAGCGCGAGAACGACTGCGGCGAGGCCGCAATAACCGGCGATCTTCAGGTGGCGAAGGAAAGGCGAAGCGTGGCTTTCTTTTGTCATGACCGGGCGCTCCTGGGCGGGCTGCGGCGGCTGTCGCCCGACAGCGGCGTCGCACACGTACATATATACCAGCCGCGATGCCGATGCCAAGCCCGCCGCTGCGCCAGCGCCACGATTGTTTCAGCGGCCCGACAGCCGGGCGCCCATCCTCCGGTCAGTCTTCCAGCGTTTCGTGCACGGCCGCCGCGCCGCGCTTCCAGTAGGCCGCCGCGCGGATGCGCGACTTGTCGACGCCGCGTTCGCCCGTCAGGTGCTGACGCACCGCGCGCATCGACAGCGCTTCGCCGGCCGCCCATACGTAGCCGTCGCCAGACGACGGCAGCGGCAGGTCGCGCACGGCATTCAGCAGCGCGTCGCCGTTCGCCGCGTCGGCTTCGGCGCGAAAGCGCCAGATTTCATGCACGTCGGCGCGCGTATCGAACGAGATCTGCGCGGTGCGATCCGCGACTTCCAGCACGACCGCCGCGCGCGCACCGGCCGGCAATTCCTCGAGACGCCGCGCGACGGCCGGCAGCGCCGTATCGTCGCCGATCAGCAGATGCCAGTCGAAATCGGTCGGGACGACGAACGAACCGCGCGGGCCGCCGATGCCGAGCCATTGGCCGACGCGTGCCTGTGCGGCCCATTGCGAGGCAGGGCCCGGATGGTTCAACACGAATTCCAGATCGAGTTCGCAGGCGGCGCGGTCGAAGCGGCGCGGCGTGAAGTCGCGCGCGACCGGCTTGGGTTCGCCTTCCGGAAACTCGGGGCCGTTCGCGCCGAGCGTCGGCAGCGCGGGCCGCTCCGCGCCCGGCGGCGGGAAAAAGACCTTCACGTGATCGTCGAACGACGCGGATTCGAAATCGGCGAGATCGGGGCCGCCGAGCGTGACGCGAAGCAGATGCGGCGTCACGGTATGCACGCGCAGCACCTGCAGCAGGCGGAACTTGAGTGTGTGGCGCACGCGGGTGACGGTGCGCTCGGACGTGTTCTGCATCGATCCGTTCTCCTTGAGTGGTGGCGGGGCGGCGCGGATCACGCGCCGCCGCCTTCGATTTCGGCCGTCGCGCGGCGCATGATGGCCGCGATGCGGCGCTGTTCGTCGGCATCGGCGGCGCTCTTGTGCAGCAGCGCGCGTTTGAGGGCGAGACGCGCCTCGACGAATTCCGGCAGCCAGCCGGCCTGCGACTCGTCCTGCGCTTCGCTGCCCGCCGATTCGCCGGCGAACGCGCGGCGCATGAATTCCATCTTGCGAGCGAGGTGCGTGAGGCGCGCGAACAGCGTGTCGACGCGCTCGCGCTGCGCGTCGAGATGCGCGCGGCCTGCGTCGGTCAGCGCATAGCGCTTGCGGTTGCCTTCCGCTTGCGACGCGACGAAGCCGACTTCCTCGAGATAGGTGAGCGCCGGATACACCATGCCGGGGCTCGGGCTGTAAAAGCCGTTCGAGCGCGTGTCGAGCGCCTTGATCAGTTCGTAGCCGTGGCTCGGCTGCTCGGCCACCAGCGCGAGCAGCAGCAGCTGGAGATCGTCGGAGCTGAACTGGCGGCCGCGCGGCATGCCGTCGTCGCCGAAATCGCCAAAGCCGCCGCGCCCGCCCCGGCCGCCGAATGGGCCGCCACCGAACGCATCGTGGCCGCGACGGTGGCGGCCGATCGCGTACCAGAGACCGGCGAACCAGTCGGGGCTGGCATGCGCACCATGACCGTCGCATCGGGCATGGCCGCGGAAGTGGTTGTGTCGCATGATCGTGTCCTATATGTCGTAAAACATATCTAAAGATATATATCGAAAGATAGGGCGTCAAGGGGAATTATTGGGGTGGGATGGGGTGTGGGCGTGTCTGTAGGTTGGCAAAAAAGGTGGCCTTTTTTGCAGAATTTGAACAAACCTATTGTTTTCTTATTCAATAGTTGTCGATGCGCTTCCCAACGTTTTTGTCTGGTGGGGCCGACTAGTCAGGCTTAAAGTAAGAGCCAAAATGCCGCAGGGGGCTTGCGCGGCGACTTCGGGGGAATAAGAAGATGGGCTGTGCCAAGCAGGACTATGTTCTTTTTTTGCGCTGGCTCCACGATCCGCAGCAAGGTGTCAACGAGGCGGCGAAGCGCTTTGCCAATATGGTGTTGGCCAATTTCGACGAGATCGCTGCCACTGCCCGGCAACGGAATGCGCGATCGGCAGCTTTGGCCGGTTTGGCTCGCCGGCACCTTGCAGCGAGCCCCGCTGAACTTCTCGAGATTGATATGCCTGCAGCAGCCGAAGAATGGCCATGGCGGCGACTCAAGGAACTGACCGTCGGCCCCTTTAGAGGCTTCCGGCGCGAAGAGCAGTTCGATCTTCGCAGACGAGTGATCCTGTTCTATGGGCCAAACGGTAGCGGGAAGACCAGTCTTTGCGAGGCACTGGAACGTGGGCTATTGGGGGCGGTTGAAGAGGCGGAACTCAAGCGTATCGACGAGCGGCGATATCTCGCGAATATCCATACGCGCAACTTTATTGAGCCGCGCCTCGTCGCGACGACCGCGAATGGCGATGACATTCCGGTGATTGCCGACGCTGACCGCTATCGATTCAGTTTTATCGAAAAAAACCGGATTGATGCCTTCTCCCGGATGGCCGCCCGGCCGCCGGCGCAACGTACTGAGCTCATCGCGGCGTTGTTTGGCATGGAGAAGTTCAACGACTTTGTCGGCCATTTCAACGAGCAGATGGATGCTGAACTTGTTCTTCGAAGCGACAAACAGACGGCGTTGCGACTCAGACGTGAAGGCATCGCTCGTGACCAGGCGACCGCACGTGATGAAGCCCAGACGTTAGCCCGACATGATGAGGACGATGCACGCTACGCGCAGGGCTATCTGGTGGGGACGACCTATGCGCGGTTAAAGGAAATCATCGGTAACCATGACCGCGCGTCAAAGCACTTGGGATCCCCTGACTCTTGAACCATCTTTTCCACTTGCGCAACAAGCATCTCGACTACAGCTGGCGAAGCGTCTAGATCTACATCACTTTGCTGAATGCTTCCACTATTGATCGGCATTTAAAGCTCCTGGCCGGATGTCTGTACGTTGATGATACGTCTCTTCGACGTAAGCGGTTCCGCCGCCCGGTAATTTGGGATCGACAGCGATACGGGGTGTCCGCTGCTATGGTTCAAGGAAGAAGCGGACGGAGATCGAAGCGAGGCGGGAGGATGACGATTCAGATAGCAAGTTGGCTTCCGAGAAACATGAAAGGAGCATGCGACGGCGTAGCGCAAAGAGCGGCAACGCCGGATCCTCGCAATGATGCACAGATGTCAGTGCCTTCTGCATATACTACGCCGCGGCAGCCTGATCGAATGAAGGGGCCGTGATTACGTAGGAGGGAGCGATCGTGGTCAGGCGACCGGCCCAGTGTCACTTTGACTCCGCTGGCACGTTGTGTCGGTGTCCTCACTTGTTCCGGCGACGTAGGTCTTTCGCGGGTGGCGTCAATGCTGTTCGTTTCCGCAACTGCGCGCATTGCGCATGGGCCTGCGGTGCGGCAGCGCGGTCCTCTGTATCCTATAGTGGGCTGTATAGGATTATTATTTAAAATCAAAGGCTTACATTTGACTTGGCGAGCCGGGATGTTGTACCATCTCGGCGTACTTAGATGTTCTCCACCGAGTTGAACCGTTGAGCCCATTTTCCGAACGACTGCGCGCACTCCGACTTCGCTATGGCATCCGTCAGAAGGATCTGGCAGTTGCCATGGCGCTTGAGCAAAGCTACGTCTCGGCCCTTGAGCTCGGCACGAAGGGCCCTCCTTCGCCAGCTATCGTTGACAGGCTGTCAGCGTGTCTGCGGCTTACGGAAGACGAACACGCAAGTCTGCACGATACCCTGTTGCTCTCGCAACGACACTTCACGATTCCTCATACGGCGTCTGCCGACGTATATCGTCTCTGCAGCGAGCTTTGGCACGACCTGGACAGGCTGACCGATGCACAAATGCGCGTGATTCGCGATGTCATCGCAATGCGAAGCGGAATGGGCCAGGAGGTGGAGCGACCGATTGTTGGTCGCGTGGTCAGAAGAGGCAAGGAGGACGCCAAAATGTAAAAAGCGAGACAAACCCAAAGGCTTGCCCCGCTTCTTGTGTGGGCTGGACGCACCACTAGTTGACGCCGGTAGTTTCGTCCAGATGATCCATATCGTCAAGCCTTCTTGGACCGGCCAGCCTTTCGTAGACATCTTCGAGCCATAATTTATGGCAACCGAGGAGGTCAGGATGAGCGGCAAGC
>NZ_LOVM01000062.1:0-66931 GCF_001523445.1 Burkholderia sp. ABCPW 11
TACGGGCTACACCCTTCGCGCCAATGCGCGCCAGCATGAAAAACCAACCACTGTCAGATTTAGTCTAGTCCACCGCACCTCACATTCGGAGCACAAATCCAGGCAGTGCGTATCCACGCGGCGATCAATACGAGTTGCGCACAGAGCAGCGGTACCAAGTAGATCTTCGGCGTCGACAGATCAACCATGTGCCGGACACAGACGTTGATCAGAAACACGGCCACTCTGGTGGGAATACCGAGTCCCCACCAGACTTTCCAGAGAGGCTCATTTCCGGCCCATGCATTTTTCAGCATTGATATCTCCACGATCGGCAACGGATGGCCCACCCCGGGGTTGCCTCTTGCATCGCATCGACTAACGAATTGCGACCCACTGCGCCAGATGCCCGACAGGAGGCTTCCGCAAATGGCTCTTTGCTTTTACATGTCTTGCTCAGAATTGCGCCGTAAGCTGAAACCCAAGTGTTACGCGTGCAGTCTCGAATCCGGAAGGCTTGTACACCGGGGTGCCTGCAAAGAGATCGTAGGCATATGCGCCGTAGCGCGTCGCGACGCTGCCCTTCACGCCGATCACTGCTCCGGCAAGTTGCGTGCCGACCAAGGCGACCGGTTCCGGTCCCCATACGCGGCCGTAGTCGAGACCGGCATAGGCCGCGAGCCCGGTCTGTGCGATCGGGACCTGCAACTCGTTGCGCCAGTAGAACCCGCGTGATGCTGCCAGCAGCGTTTCGCCGTCGAAGCCGCGCACGGTGTAGCGGCTGCCGATCGTTACACTATCGAGGTACGACACCGTGTTGCCTGTGTACTGACCATGAAAGGTCGTCACGTATTTGAACGGCTGCGTACCGATGACGAACGGTGTCGACAGATTCGCATCGAGCACGACCATCTTGAATCTGTAAGTCTGTCCCCCCTCCGCCGCGAACATGCTGTCGGTTGAGCCAAGCCATCCGAGCCCTTGGCGATAGGCAAGCGAACCGTCGAACTGCGACGAGCCGAAATAGTGCCGGTCGTTCAGCCCGAATTCGAGAAAGGTCGCGTTCTGGTGCGACGACGGTATCGTCGTGCCTTCGATGTAGCTGTCGCCGAAACGGCGAATCAGCCGAACCTGTGCACCGAACACATCGTTCCGGCTGCGCGTCAACACGCGATTGAGCCTGAAGTCGACCGTCTTCATGTTCCCGCTGGCAACGAACGTCTGATTCACGGCCGCGAGCGGTTGAAAGTACGTGCTGGTATAGGCCGATAGCGTACCGGTCCAGTAGCCCCAAGGAACCGAGTAGAACGCGTTCCAGCCGTGCGAACCGAAGCGCTTGTCGCCAAATTCCAGGTCCTGGTTGAAATCGACGTTGAAGATGTCGTTCAGGCCCAGCGGGTTATCGATGCCAAGCGATACGTTGCCTTGCAGTTTGCCGGTCGCGCGCGTGCCGGAGTTGTCGATGGACGCCACGACGGTCCATGGTTTGCCGCGCTTCACGTCGAGGACGACGTCGCTTTCGCCCGGCATGTCGCCCGGTGCGATCCGCATCGACACATCCTGACTTGAGACGCGCTTCATCTGCTCGAGCCCTTGCTCGATGTCGCGCAGGTTCAACACGTCGCCGTCGCGGGTCGGGAAAGCGGTCTTCCACGTTCCGCGTAACTTCTCGTCCTCGAAACGCACGTGGCGGATCACGCCCGGAATCAGGGCAAGCTTCAATGTGCCGGTGGACAAATCCTGCTCTGGAACGAGTACGCGGGTCGTGATGTAGCCGCGTGCGAGGATGGCTTGTGATAGTCCTTTTACGATCAGGTCGACGCCTTGCTTACCGACGCATTGGCCGGCGTAGTGCGTAAGCCAGTCGCGCGCAAAGGCAAAGCGATCCATCGGCAAGGTTGATGCGCCTTGCGCCTTTGACGCGGCCGGTAACGAGTCGGGCACGTCGAGCGCGAAACGATCGATTCGAAAGCATGGCGACTCGGTCGGCAGCACCGGATAGGCTTCCAGGCGCGGCACGTCCGAGCGCACGCCCGGTGCTTGCACGGTGGCGTCGCGCTGTTGGGCGTCACGGCGCTGCTGCACTTGCTGATTCTGCTCGGCGTTCGCGCGGGCCGCAGCGGCTTGGTCGTTCGGAGTGGGGGTCTGTTGTGCCTGCGCAGAGAACATAACCAACGCCGACAATGGCACGATCGACAACCGCTTAATTGTCATGATTGATGCCACATTGCCCAATCTTTTAAGTATGCTCTGGACACACTCCCAAGTTGCTCTTCCATACGTGTCAGAAGGGCACCATCTCTGTTTGCTTGCGCATATAGAGATTCCAATAGACCCGTTGCAACGAATGTTTTCAGGTCAACGTTCTCTGCTCTCATGCCACGCTCGATAGTATCGAAGATATACGTCCGGTCTTCGGATGAATATTCATCGAATCTTTCTGCGACACTCTTCCCTAGCTTTCCGAAGAGGAGTGTCGTCGGAATGTCTTCTCCCCAATCCTCGACAGCTTCATCTCTAGCCAGCCGAAGAGATTCGATTTTCGTCAAATCAGCAACAAAATCTTTCCATGTACTCATCGCTTTCCCTTCAATGCATTCTGTAGGTCTCTCAGTACGTTCTGTGCTGCCGAACGATCGCCGAATGAGGCATTCGGATTTGAATCCATCCACTTTTTTCAACGCAACCAGAATAAAAATCAATGGCGTCGACGTTGGTCAGGATGCTCATCGTCCACCTTACTAGCCCGTTATCTGGGGGGCCGTCACAACAAAGACATCGTGCTCTTGACTCTCTGAACGAACGAACTTAGCCGCGGCTAGATTGTTTTGTTCCGCAACACCAACATGCACAGGCGGATCGACTCCATCCCAAATGCAATCGAGCCTCGCTTCGAATCCAGGGAAATGCCAAATACCTCCCTCGACCCGAGCAACAACCAAACCGTGCTGACCTGCCCGTTCACAAACCGCAATTGCTGCATCGGCAGACAGCTTCATCACAACGCTTCCACCGAGTGAGAAAAAGTCATCAGACGAATCGTAGTGTCGTTGGAGATCAATATTCATCGCGACTCACTTCCATTTAATTCGACTATCGGGAATCCAACCGGGATCGTTTTTACCGCTCACTTGGACAACTTCGCCGGTCCGGTCGTTGACCACAACGTAACCACTCTTAGAGCCGTACACGGATGCGGAATCATTTCTCGGCAACCCATCTGGGGGTCTTCCCCGCAGATCGATTATCCATCGTCGTTCCGACAGGTCCCTCATTGACGACTGCTTGCACTTCTTGCTGCGTCCATCCACGAGCCTCAAGTTGGCCGCCGATCTTGCATTTCCTCGGATCAATCGATCTTGATCTTTCCCATCTTCTTTTTTACGATTTGCTTGAGCTTTTGCGTCACCCATCTCTGCTCGGACATTCTACGGAGACTCTCTCTCACCTTAGGGTCGATCGCCTGCTCACCGTCAATCCAATCCAGAGCCTTGAGAGGCCAATACTCAGAAAATGAAGACTCAAATGCAAATCGAAGCAAGAGCGACGTTGGAAATGATTCAACCAAACCAAGAGAATTTCCCCGCTCCGATTCAAAAAGACGTAAATGCTCAAAAAAACGCCCCCTTCCCACCTCAAGCAAAGGCAGTATAGGCATCGTATCATCCGGCGTTAGCATAAGCCTTTCTTTCCCATTGACATCAATGCACCATTGATGATTACAATTGATGCCAAGTAGAACATTTCCAATGCACACAAGCCAGATCGGCGATTCATCAATAACCGAAGGAGAAAGCAGTTCTACTTTCATTTTCCGCTCCAAGGTTGATGATTGACAGGAACGCCAACTCGATCCGAGAGCCATCGTTGAAAATGATCCCAGATTTGAGGCGTCCAGTTTTGACCATAATGGCCGCTATTCTCGGTTGTGGTAATTGATCCATCTGGAGCACGGCTAAAAGTGCCACCCACGATATTTTTATCACTTGCCCCAATTGATTGAACCAGCTGTTGGTGTGGGGACCCATCGAACAAACCAGCCTTGGGCTTTCCAACGGCAAATGTGTTAGTTGTTGGATCAAAAACAAATTCCACGCCGCCCCCCGATGGATTGTAGTTTCGTAGTGCGCCCACCGATGTATTGTCAGTGATTGCAATGACACCAGGAACAGGTCCTGAGCCAGAAAAATTAGGGGCCGCAGAACTCGGAGGGGTTACAACTTTCCCTCCTTGGGAGACGTTAGAAATGGTCTGGCTAGGTGTCTCAACGATCGGCTTGGTTGCGTTGCTTACGACTGCGGTTTCCGTTTCAGTTCCGACTGCAGCTTTGCCACCAAGACCCAGCGTCACTATGACAGACGTCCAGAATTCCATCTCAGGGCCAACCGACGTTCCCGACTTATACGGTGTCTTCAGCCCGTCCAGCGAAATGTAGCCCGGATCACCCGGCGTAGCAAACGGCCCGCCGTTCGGAATATTGACGATCGCACCCGCAACGTTGACCATCCCGTTCCAGACACCGACCTTGGCATCTCCCGTCATGACGATGGCTTGGGCTACCTTCTTCGACAACGATGCAAAAACGTCGTTTGACGTTTGATTGTTCGAATCGTTACCGGCATTGTAAAGCTGCACATTCGACGCCATCGCCGCGCCCGCGCTACCGCCAATCAGTGCGCCACCAACCGTCGCCGCGACGTTCGCGGCAATATTGCCGACGAGCGACGAGCCGGTCGTATCGCCGACCGATTTACTGATCTTCTCGGCCTGGTTCGCCAGCAGTGACGACATGCCGGCTCCCGCTGCCCCACCAATCGCCGTGAGCGCGCTGCCGCCGCCGAGCCCGCCGATCAGCGCACCGCCGCCCATCTGCAGTTCCGCGCGCGACGCACCGCCTTCCATCCAGCCCTTGGCCTCGTTCAACGCCGCCTGTGCGCCCGCCAAATCGCCAGCCTTGTAGGCTTTGTCTGCCGCCTCCAATGCTGCGTCGCGCTTGTGGTCAGCATACAAACCAATCGCCTGCGAAACCGTCTGCCCTGCCGCCTGCGCCGCATTCATCGTATCGGCCTGCTGCGACAGCATCTTTTGTACATCGGGCGTCTTCGAAACCGTCCCGTTCAGATCCGTCGCATCGCGGTTCAGATTCGCGAGATCCTGCGTCTGCTCGCCCGGCTTCGTGATATTGATCGTACCTGCGCTCACCGCGCTCTTCGTCGTCGCGCTCTGGTCACCGCTGTCGTTCTGGAACACCATCGGTGTAACGCCGCCCGAGCCCGATACCGACGAGGGGCCAACTGCCTTGTTGCTCGGCCCAACCGACGCGCCGGCGCTGAAGCCCGCACTGTTCGCGCTGTAGTGCGAGTGGTTTTCGATGTCGCTCGTCGTGAGCGTGCCAGTCGTCAGGCTGTTCTTCGACGGATCGGCCGTGCTGCCGATATACGCGCCTTTCAGGTCGGTGTTGCCCTTCACGGTCACGTCGAACCCGCCCGCACCGGCCTGGATGCCGGCCTGTTCGTTCACGCCAGCATAGTTGCCGTCCGCGTGACCGTTCTGCGCACTGAAGCTCCCACCGACACCGCCCGCCTGACTGATCGAGAAGCCGCCACCCGCGCTCGACTGATGCGCGGCGCTCACGGTCGTATCCTGCACGCTCGCCACGTTCAGGTTGCCGCCCACGTCGGCTACGACCTTGTTCGCGTTGACGTTTGCGCCGATCACGTTCGTGTCGCCGCCGCTTACGATGGTCGCGGTCTGGCTTGCGTTGATGTGCGTGTTGTTCTGGATCGCCGCATCAGAATTCCCGTCGCCATGCGCGCGCTGCATCGACGCGGACACGCCGACGCCGTTCGTGCCAATCGACACGCCAACGCTCGACCCAGACGATGAGTTCGAACTTTGCGTCTTGTCCGTGTCGGTCGTGTTGACGAGATTGACCTGGTTGTTCGCGATCAGCGCAACATTGGCGGCGTTCACGTTCGAACCCGCGATCGTGATGTTGCCGTCCTTCGGCGTGCCGTTGCCCGTTGCGATCAACTTTGCGTTCCCGCCCGCATTGATGCTGGAACCTCGCTGAATCGCCTGATCTTCCGACGACTGCATCGAACTATGGCTCGAACCGACACTGACCTGCACACCGATGCTCGGGGCCTGCGTCCCCTTCGCGCCGTCCAGCAGCTTTGCGGCACCCATACCGCCGAATGCCACGTCGCCGGCCGCCGCGATGCTATGCAGCGCCGATGCGCGGCCGTTGCTGTCCTTCGCCGATTCGCGCGCGGCCTGCGTCTCGCTGATCGCATTGTTGATCGCATCGCCCACCGAACCCGACAAGCCGACCGTCAGCCCGCTCTTGCTCGTCTGCTGCTGCTGCGCCTGGTGCGAAGTATCGGTTGCCGAATCGACGACGATATTCGCCGCCGTGCCGGTCACGTCCTTGCCCGCGACCAGATCGCTGCCCTTCACGTGCAGCGTATCGCCCGCGTTGACGGACAAATTACCGTCGACCGAGCCGACCGTGCTGGCGTTGTTCGTGACGCTCGACGATTGATTCTGCTGTGCGAGCTTGCTGTTGCCCACGGAGAAAGACAGGCCGCCGCCCGACATCAAGCCCGAATGCTGTTCCTGATAGGTGGTCGATGATTGGCTGGTGTCCTGCGACGTCGTGATGTTCACGTCGTGCGCCGCGTTCAGCGCCACATCGTGCGTACCGACGACCGTACTACCCTGAACATTGATGTCCTTGCCGCTGCCGATCGACACGCCGTCCGCCGAAATCAGGCTGCCGTTCGCGATCGTCGAGGTTGCATCCTGCGAGCTGGCGATTTTCGTGCCACTCACGACGCCGCTGCGACTGTGCGTCTCGCGCGAGTTGTACACATGCGTTTCAGTAGCCGCACCGACATTCACGTCGCCGGCCGCCAGCAGATTCGCATCGCCTTTCTTCAGGTCGATCGTACTGCCGATGACATTGATGTCCTTGCCCGACACCACATTGAGCGTATCGCCGCCCTTGACGGTCGTGCCTGTCAGCGCCTGATCCGACCCGTGTCGGGTTTCCGCATAGCTGCGATTCCCTTGGTCGCCCGAGCTGTTGGCGTTGATCGTCGACGTGACACTCGCCGCACCGAAGGTCACGTTGCCCTTGGCCGCGATCGTGCCGCCCTGGCCGAAGTCGAGCTGTGCACCCTGTGCCGTCAGGTCACCGCCCACACCGATGGCCGACTTGCCGCCAACGTTCACGGTGCTGCCGGTCGCGCTGTTGAGGTCCGTATCCGACACGCCGTTCGCGCGCTGCACGATCTTGTGCTCGCCGGTCTGCTGCGCGCCGAGATTCCAGTTCCCGCCGATATTGGCGTTCAGATTCCCGCCGACGTTCAGGTTGCCCGCGTTCTGCTGGAAGTCGCCGCCGGTCTTGATCGACGCGTCACCTGCCACGTTCAGGTTCGCGGCAGGCCCGAGCGTCGTCTTGTCACTCGTCGCGCCGTCGCGGCTGACCTGGTGCGTCGTCTGCGTCGCGGTATCCAGAATCAGCTTGTTACCTGCGTTCAGGTCGAGGCTACCGGCCTTCACGTTGGCCGACGTGAGGTCCACGTTGCCCGTCGTATCGAGCGACATCAGCCCACCGCTTTGCAGCGCACCGAACGCGTTGTCGATCTGCTTGCCCTGAAGCGCGAGCGTCGTGTCCGCCTTCACGGTGCCGCTGTTCGTGAAGACCTGCGTGTTCTTCAAATCGATATTGCCGGCCGTGATCAACGGACCGTTCGCGTTCTGCCGATCGGCCTTCGCCAGATAGACGACCGGTACCAATACCTGCTGGCCGCCGACCGTCTCGGTCTGCATGATGATCACGTTGGTCGTGAGTGCGGCCACCTGCTGCGCCGACAGGCTCATGCCGAGCGGCAGGTTCAGCGACTTCGACAATTCGGCGCCCGCGAGCATCAGCGACTGATACATGCCTTGCAGGTCCGTATACGGCCCCAGTACCGCCTTGCCCGTCAGTTGCGTGACCTGGTTACGCACGAGCTGCTGCTCGTAGAACCCGTCACCGAGACGCTTTTCGGTTGTCAGCGGATTGACGCCAATCTGCCGAAGGTAGTAATCGCTCGACAGGAAATTGTTCATCCGCGTGAACGCAGGGTTCGTCTCGATGAGATAGGTCGGGTTCGGGGCAGGATTCGGCCGGTACAGCCCGCCTTGCGGAATCGTCAGGTTGTTCAACACGTTCACGGCGGTCGCGCTCGCGATCACCGGATCGACCCAGGTCGGCGTACCGCCCTTGATCGCGGCGGCTCCCGATTGCGTGCCGCTCGCATTGCCGCTCACCGTGCCGATCGTCAACCCCGGCACGGCCTGACCGGGCAGCAGGCCGAGCGACGGAATGGTCGCATTGGCCGCCGTGTTGTTCACGCTCACGCCGTTGCCCGAGATCGTGCCGTTTGCGCCCCACGTCGAACGATAGTCGGGCAAGCTGTATTGCCGCACGTCGGCCGGCGCTGCCTGCGTGTAGCCGCCCGGCCCGCCGACGAATGGCTTGTCGCCGAACGGCAAGGTCCAGTTGTGTTCGGTGTTGTCGTAGTTGTTGTAGTGGTAGTACCCGGAATACGTGACCGTCACGCCCGGCGCCTGCTGGCCCGTTGCGCCCCAGCCGTCCATGTCGAGGCTCGCTGGCTGCTTGATGTTGCCGGCCGCCGTCACGCTGCTCCAGTAGTTCTGGAACGTCTTGACCGTCGACGCGTCGAGATCGCCGCCCGACGCGATCTGCGCGCCCGGGCTCAGCTTCGTCACGGTGTTGGCGACCGCCTTGCCCTCGTAGGTCGTGTACTGATAACCGCTGTTCCACTGGCCGCCGTTCGGCGGTACCGTGAAGACGCCACCCGGCTGCGCCTTGAGCGCGGCGATGATCGGCGCGGGATCGTAACTGGGATCGTTCGGGTCGTGAAAGATGTTGACCCAGTGAACGTCTTGACCGCTACAGGCTGCCATGAAGTAAGCGGCGCACCCTGACATGCTGATGCCGAGCTGTTGCAGCAGTGCGGGATCGACCTGACTCGTGTTGCCCGAAGTCTGCATCACGCGCCGCGTGTTCGTGACCTTGTCGGCGTGCAGCTCCATCGCAGCACCCGATTGGATCGCCGCCGACGCATTGTTGATCAACGCCGCGTTCGTATAGTTGCCGCTCGCATCCTTGCCGCCAGCCAAAGCCACTTTGCCGAGCCCGAAGATCGTCGTGGTCGGCATCGAGTCG
Organism: Burkholderia sp. ABCPW 11; assembly: GCF_001523445.1. Classification (NCBI taxonomy): domain Bacteria; kingdom Pseudomonadati; phylum Pseudomonadota; class Betaproteobacteria; order Burkholderiales; family Burkholderiaceae; genus Burkholderia; species Burkholderia sp. ABCPW 11. The sequence goes on from NZ_LOVM01000062.1 coordinate 9,221, forward strand.
CCCAGCGTCGTGTCGTCGCGGTTCTCGATGTCGTGCGCAAGAATTTCCAGCAGGCCCGACGTGTCCGATGCGCCGATCAGCGCGACCGGACCGAGGTTCGACGCCGTGCCGCTGGCCTGGATGGCGACGCTGCCGCCAACCATCGCGCCATAGTTCGTCAGGTCGCCCGAATGCGTGCTGAGCAGGCTGCCGGCCGTGATCGCGCCCGTGTTGACGATGTTGCCGGCGTTGACTGTCAGATTGCGGACCGATTGCAGATTCGCGCTGTTGGCGAACGTACCCGGCAACGTAAAAGTCAGGTCGCGACCAATATTGAACTGCGTTTGCGGCGTCGTCGCGAAGTCGCCTTGCAGATTGATCGCCGCGTCGCGCGCCGCACTGTACGTGCCGCCGCCGAGCAGCGTGGAAGCCGCTACCGACAGGTCGCGCGTCGAGGTGATCGCCCCGTTGGTATTCGTCACCGCGTCCGACATCGCGACGTTCACGTCGCCCGTGGCATCCGCGACGTTGCCTATTTGCCCGCCGGAGTTGTCGAGGCTATTGCCCTGAACACGGAGGTTCGCGCCCATCAACTGGCCGCCTTGCGTGTTCGAGATCGAAGCCGCACCGATCGTCACGTCGCCCTGGCCGGTCATCTGCCCCATGCCGTCGACACCGCCCGCGTGGCTGTTCACGATCTGGCTGCCGCCTTGCACGTTCATCGCACCGCTGCCGAAGTCGTGCACCGCGCCGTCGGTGTTGTCGATCGACGCAGCCTGAATCGACAGCGTGCTCGTGTCGCCCGCCGTGCCAGCCTCGATGTGCCCTTGCCGGTTCGATAGCGCGCCGTTGCTGATGATCGACAGCGCCGCGTTCGAACGCATCAGGCCCTGAGCGTTGTTCATTGCCGCTGCGATCATGGCTGACAGACCCAATTTCGCTGCAATGATGCCGCTACCATTGTCCAGACTGCCGGCCTTCACGATGGCCTGCCCGTTGGTGCCGATCGTGCCGCCGATATTTTGCAGGGCTCCCGCACCGTTGCCCGGTGCGAGCGTCAGCGTGCCGGTGCCACCATGCGTGATGGTGCCTTTCGAGTTGTCTAGTGCGGCCGGCGCGAGCGTCAGGTCAACGCTGTTGGTCTGGATGACACCGCCATTCGAATTGTCGAGCGTGCCGGAAATGCCGAGCGTGGTCGGCCCGCTCTGCCATTGCGAAATGCGGCCACCCTGGTTTTTCAGATTCGCGGCAGTTAACGAAAGCTGATTGGCTTCGATGTCGCCGTTCTGGCTGTTGTCGATCAAGCCAGCGACGGTTGCTGTCAAAGAGGGGGAAACGATCTTGCCGTCGAGGTTCGACAGCGACGCGCTATGAATCGTTGTCGCTGCCGTCTTCGAACCAAGTTCGCCGCCGTCGTTAATGAGTGCGCCGCCCGCGGTCACGTCGACATTGGCGTTCGACGTGAGCTTGCCGCTCGTATTCGTGATCGAGTCGGCGACATTGACGCTCAGGCCCGTTTGGCCGGACGCCGAACCGGCCGAATTGTCGATCGTCTTGCCTTGCAGGACGGTTCGACCGTTGCTGGCGATGGCGCCCGCCTTATTGCTGACGGTGCCCGACGCGTTGCCGACCGTCAGCGTGCCCGTGCCGACATGTGCGATCGTGCCGCCGTTGTCGTTGATCAGGGTAGCGGGCGTGAGCGACAGGTCCGTGCTGCGCGTCTGGATCAGGCCATCGTTCGAGTTGTCCAGCGTGTCGGTGATCGCGACCGTCATCGGGCCGGTGCCGGTCTGCGTGACCGTCCCGCCGTGGTTCAACAGCGTCGAGCCGTTCAGCGAGACCGTCGCCGCATTGATCGTGCCTTGGGAGTTGTCGAGCGTCGCACCGTTCAACACAGCGCTTTGGCCCTCGACCCGGCCGCCTGCATTCGCAAAATGATTGCCGGCGTCGACGGTGGTGGTCTGTCCGGCATGCAGGATACCGTTGCCGTTGTCGATGCTCTGGCCGATCACGTGCAGGTTCGCGTCGGCCGACATCGAGCCGCTGTTCGTGACCGTGTTGCCCTGTACGGTCACATCCCCCTTGCCGCCGATGACGCCGCCCAGGTCGCCGCTCACGTTCGTGCCGGCAGCGTTCGTGATCGCACCGGTTGCTGTCACCGACAGGCCGTCCGCGTTCAGGGAAATCAGCCGGCCCGCGCCATTGTCGATAGACGTACCAGCAATCGTTTGCTTGCCCGCGCTTTGAATCAACCCGGCATTGTTCTGGATAGCACTCCCGCGAACGTCGGCCGTGCTTTGGGAACTCAGCATGCCGTTTTGGTTCGACACGGCGCCGGCCATCTGCACCGACAGTGGGCCTTGCGAACTGGCGCGGCCGCCCTGGTTCGACAGGTTGCCGCCGCCGAGCGTCATACCCGCGCCGCTGGATAGATTGCCCCGGTCGTTGATGACCGTGCCGCTCGCCTGTGCGTTCACGGCGCCCTTGGTGCTGACGGTCGAGCCGGCCAGATTCACATCGCCCGCCGTCGCGGTCAACGCGAGGTTGCCATTGGCGGCCGTCGCGCTGTTCGACAGATCGACGCCGCTGCCGGCAAAGGTCGCGTTGCCGGCGGCGCTGTTGGTCCCCGTCGCGGTCAACTGGCCGCTGGCCGTGACGCTCAGATCACCACTCGTGCCGATCGTGCTGTCGGCATTGACGCCCGCGCCAAGGGTGCCCGTCGAGTTGAGGTTGCCGACGTTGGCAGTCAGGTTCCGTTGGGCAGTCAACGCACCGCTGTTGGTCAGGTCCGCAGCGCCGGTGTTGACCGTGACCGATTGCTTGCCATACGTGACGCCGCTGTTCTGGATGCCGCCCGAGGCCGACAACGACATGTTGCCGGCCGCATTGGTGTGGCCCGACAGTACAAGGCGGCCGTTTGCTTGCAGCGTCAGATCGCCCGCCTGTGCAGCGATGTCGCCCGCGTTCGCAACGCCGACGCCATTCTCGGAACTCACGAGAAACACCCTGTTCGCGTACATACCACCGAGCTGGCTGACATCGATCGCGATGGTGGGCGCGGGGCCGTTGCCCGCGATCGGCGTAGCGTTCAGGGTGGTGTAGTCGACCTGGTTCGAACCAGCCACCACGTTCAGGCTCTTCGCGTAAGCCTTGGCATTGATCTGTACAGCGCGGGCCAACAAATCCACTTGGTCGACATTGGCCGTGTCGAGCCCCGCGCCGACAACCGAAATCAAGCCCTGGTTGATGTTGAAACCCGTGAGCGCCCCGTCAGGCCCGAAGTTCGGATTGCCGGTTGTCAGCGTGGCTCTGCTCGTATTGATGAAGCCGCCGCCATCGACGACCAAACCGGCCTGATTCGCGATCACGAGTTGCGCGGCTGCGCCTCCAATCTCGACTTTGCCGCGAATAAAGCTCGGGTTGTTGCTGTTGACCTGATTGACGATCAGACGCGCCGCGTCGCCGGCCTGGAAATTCGGGTTACCGCCGATAATGCCGCCCAGTTGAGTCTGGACGTTAATCGGGGAGTTGTTGAGAATAATGCCGGGCTTGGGCACGTCGAACTGGTTATAGGTATTCATCGACACGCCGGACGAGCCTGGGCGGTTGATGTTCACCTGTTGAAGTCCGTTCTGTGTCTGGATCACGGACGGAGCATGCGCACCGCCCGCGACAACCTGGGCATGGGCCCATATCGGCATCACGCCGGCCGCAACCAGTACGGCGAGTGCCACGTGACGAAGCGCGAAGCTGGCGAATGCGTGTGGCGGGTGCATGGCGACACCGACCTCGCCCCGCCTCGCGTTGCCCGATGCACTGGCGGTTTCTTCGACTGCAACCAACATACCGCGCACACGGCTGAATACCAGCCGATAATGTTTTTTATTCATGATCCTGGTCTACTCGCGATTCACCCGATCCGCTCTCACGGACATCGAACATCGCACGAAACCAGATCGATCAGCGTCAACAATTGTCAAGCGTCGTCGATATATGACGAGTATTAGTTTTCCGGGAACCTCTTTCGTATTCGTACCAGCGATCAATACCCCGCCCGACAATCCCGCAGCCCAGGCACCCTATTCGGTCAGCCGCAAAGACGATTGGTATGGGTTACAACAATCCGTTTACTGTTGTTCACTCAACCTCTAAAAACGACCTGTTCGAATTACGAGGGCTCGGTATACCGGCCATATTCGGAATACTTTTAAACCTGTACTGCCACGACGACGGCCAGGGGCGGCCGCTGCGCCGCTGAATGTCCGCACCGGCCCGCCCCCCCGGGGAATCCCCGGAATCCGCGTCCCATACGGCCATGTCGATCTGCTTGGCAGGCTCGTGGTCTAGTCGTGAATTCGGAAGTGGAACGCAGAGACAGGATCCACCGTTGCGATGCACCGGCGATGCCCCTGCGGTATCGCCGATGCACGCGCTGTCTGCACGTCACACCACCGGATCGACCACCGTAATCGGCCCCCCACGCGCCTCGATATCGCGCCCGGCAAGCAAACACAGATCCTCGCGATGATGCGCGGCCACCACCTGCGCGCCCACCGGCACGCCGTTCGCGAGCGACGTCGTGACGGCCAGCCCCGGCAGCCCCATCGCGGGCAGCGCGCGCAACGTGAGCTGCGCTTCCCACACGCGGTCGAAGCCGTCCGGCCCTTGCCGGTCGAGATCGTCGGGGAACGGCAGTTCCGACGAAACGGGCAGCAGCAACACCGCATATTCGTCGAGAAACAGCCGCCACTGCCGCGTCAGCGTCGTGCGCCGGACCAGCGCGCGGCTGATCACGTCGGCCGGCAGATCGCGCACCTTGCCGTGCACGGCGGCGATCACCGCGGCCGCGCCCGGATCGCCGTCTTGCTCGACCGCGTTCGCCAGTGCGCCAAACCCGTCGCCGAGCCACAGCTGTTCCTGCAACAGCGCGGCCTCGCGCATCGGAGGCGTATCGTCGATCTCGTCGACGGTCCAGCCCGCATCGACCAGCCGGCGCGCGGCATCGCGCAACGCAGCCTCGACTTCGGGCACGACCTCCAGCCCGCGCGGACGCACGCACAGCGCCGCGCGCTTCGGCACCTCGCACCCGTCGAACGGCACCGCGACGTGCCACGGATCGCGCGGGTCCGGCGCGGAGAAAGCACGCAGCGCGAGCGAGAGATCGTCGATCGTGCGCGCGATCGGCCCGGCCGTCGACATCAGTTGCGCGCCGATCGCGCGTTCCGGCGACGACGCATTGAACGCCGGCACGCGGCCAAGCGACGGCCGGATTCCGTGGACGCCGCACGCATAGGCCGGGTAGCGCACCGAGCCGCCGATGTCGGTGCCGAGCGCGAGCGGGCCGATCCCGGCGGCCACGGCCGCCGCCGCGCCGCCGCTCGATCCGCCCGGCGTCAGCGACGGATTGCGCGGATTGCGCGTGTGGCCGTGCACGAGATTCGACGTGAACCAGCGCAATGCGAACGTCGGCGAATTGGTGCGGCCGAGCAGCACCCCGCCGGCCTTCCGAATGTTGGCGACCACCGGACTGTCGGCGGGCGCGATCAGGTTTTCCTGCAGGCGCGTGCCGTTGGTCGTCGCAAAGCCGCCCTGATCGACGTTGATCTTCACGGTGACGGGTACGCCCGCGAGCGGCCCCGGATCGTCGCCGCGCGCGATTGCGCGATCGACTTCGTCTGCCTGCCGCCGCACGTCGTCGGGGCGGTGTTCGACCACCGCGTTGATCGCCGGATTCACGGCATCGAGACGATCGAGTACGGCATCCGCCACTTCGCGCGCGGATACGTCGCGCTGCCGCACGCGTTTCGCGAGTTCGGTTGCCGACAGTTGCCAGAGTTGCGTCATGACTTCTCCTTGGTGGAAAGACATCGCCATCACTCGCGCGCCGCGCCTCCTCACGAAAGCGCGGCGCCGCATTCGCTCACTGCGTATCCTGCTTCGCGCGCCCGGCGGCGGCGATGATCGCGTCGGCCACGGCCTTCGGCTGGCTCAGCATCGCGACGTGGCTGGCGTTCACGCGCGCGACCGTCGCGCCGATCCGCTTCGCCATCGCTTCCTGCAGCGTCGGGTCGATCATCCGGTCCTGCGTCGCGACGACGAACGTCGACGGCTTCGCATGCCACGCGGCTTGCGCGACCTTCTCGGAGATGCACCCGCTATACCACGGCCCCTGGGTCGCCGCAACGATGCGCTGCTGCGCGGGCGGCAGATCCGGCGCGAAATCCTGCGCGATCGCCTTGTCCGACAGCCGTGCGAAGCCGCCTGCGTCCTTGCGCAGTTCGCCGGCCCATGACGGTGCCGGCAGCCCTTGCGTGACGTCGGCGATCGACTGGCCGTTGTCGGGCGCGAACGCCGCGACGTACACGAGCGACTTCACCTTGTCGTCATTGCCCGCGTCGCTGATCACGACGCCGGCCCACGAATGGCCGACCAGCACGACCGGCCCCTTCTGTTCGTCGATCGTGCGCTTCGTCGCGGCCGCATCGTCGGCGAGCGAGCTCAGCGGATTCTGCACCGACACCACGTGCAGCCCGCGCGCCTCGAGCAGCGGAATCACGCGGTTCCAGCTCGACCCGTCGGCGAACGCGCCGTGCACGAGCACGACGTTGGTGCCCTTCAGGTCTTCCTTCGGCGCGGCCTGTGCCGCGATCGCACCGAACAGTCCGCCGATCATCGCGGCGGATACCAGAACGCGTTTCATCAAACCGGCCATCGTCATGCTCCTTTCCTTGTCGTGTCGTTGAAGTGAAGTACTGCGTGAGCGGCCGCGCCTGCCTGTCGCTGGCGCGGCGCGGCATCACGAATGCGCGTACAGGTCGTCGGCGGTGTTGCGTGCGGTACGCGACTGCGCTGCGTCGCGATGGCCGGCCGGCATCGACGCGTCGGCCACGTTGTCGCCTTGCGACTTCGACGGGCCGTTCTGGTCCGAACGTGCGACTTGCTCGGCAGCCACGACGGCGTTCTGTGCGGCCGCGATATCGTCCGGGTAATGCGCTTCGCTGCCGGCCGGGTTGTAGCCGGCCTTCTCGAGACGGACGAGGTCCGCGCGCACTTCGGCACGCGTGAGGCCGTGGCCGGTATCGGCGAACGACAACGCGGGTGCGACGGCGAGGACGGCAACGGCGAGGATTCGAGCGGCTTTCGTGAGATTTCTCCTTGAAGGAAGTTGGGGGTGTCGATCACTTGGTGTCCGGTGCGAACGTCTGGCACCGAACGTTTGCTGCATGTCGACAGTAGAACCCGCGCACGTATCCGGCATGTTTCCGGAATGGGGGCTTTCTGCATGCCAGTTTTTCAGGGGCGGCCGCAGATACAGTGCGATACAAATCCGCTTGCCGATGCGCGCCACCGTTCCCCGCGCACCATGAAAAAAAGGCGTGCCTCGCCGGGCACGCCTTTCCGTCACCTTCGCACCGCCGTGTCACGTCACGGCGCGAGCCGCGTGAACACGTAATCGTGGTTCTTCACCCGCGCCTGATGGCACGCAAAGCATGTCTGATGCTGGCCGATGTCGGCCGGCACGCCGTTGATGAAGCGCCCGAACCCCCAGCCGCCCGTCGCGGCGTAGCGGCGCGAGTCCTTCACCATCACCTGCACGGTCGTCGCCTGGCCGGGCACCGTCGCCGGCGCGAACTCGTCGGACTGCTTGCGCTTGTACGCGAGCTTCACGAGGATCGTGCCGTCCGGGAACGGCAGCGTCGCCCGTTCGAGCGCGCGGATCGCGACCGGGTTGCCGAGCACCACGCGCAGCTCGTCGAGCGGTGCGGCCTCTTCGGCCGGCGCAACCATCTCCCACTTCCGGTAGCCGGGCGGAATCGTCACGCCGTAGATCGGCGACGCGGCCGCGGCCGGCTTCGGCTGTTCCGCGAACGCGGCCGGGCCGCTTGCCGACCACGCGCCGGCCAGCAGCGCGCCCGCGACGAGCGCACGGCGCGCGCCGCGCCGCCACACCTCCACGCCGGCCCGCATCACAGATGCTCCACTTGCAGGATCGCCTCGGCGAACGCCTGCGGCGCTTCCTGCGGCAGGTTGTGGCCGATGCCGCCGGTGATGGTCCGGTGCTGATACTTGCCGGTGAACTTCTTCGCGTACGCGGCCGGCTCCGGATGCGGCGCGCCGTTCGCATCGCCTTCCATCGTGATCGTCGGCACGCTGATCGCGGGCCCGGCCGCGAGTCGACGCTCGATGTCGTCGTATTGTGCTTCGCCCTTGGCAAGGCCGAGCCGCCAGCGATAGTTGTGGATCACCACGGCCACGTGATCGGGATTCCGGAACGATGCGGCCGAGCGCGCATAAGTCTCGTCGGAGAACTGCCACTTCGGCGACGCGAGCTGCCAGATCAGCTTGTTGAATGCATCGCGGTTCTGCGCGTAGCCGAGTTCGCCGCGCTCGGTCGTGAAGTAGAACTGATACCACCACTGGAATTCGGCCTGCGGCGGCAGCGGCTTGGCGTTCGCCGCCTGGCTGCCGATCAGGTAGCCGCTCACCGATACCAGCGCCTTCACGCGCTGCGGCCACAGCGCCGCGATGACGTCGGCCGTGCGCGCGCCCCAGTCGTAGCCGCCGAACACCGCGCGGTCGATCTTCAGCGCATCCATCAGCGCGACGATGTCGACGGCCGTCACGGCCTGCTGGCCGTTGCGCACCGTGTCGGCCGAGCGGAACGTCGTCGAGCCGTAGCCGCGCAGGTACGGCACGATCACGCGATAGCCGGCCGCGACGAGCAGCGGCGCGACTTCCGCGTAGCTGTAGATGTCGTACGGCCAGCCATGCAGCAGGAACACGACGGGGCCGTCCTTCGGGCCGAGATCCGCATAACCGACGTTGAGCACGCCCGCATCGATCTGGTGGATCGCGCCCAGCGACGCAACGCCGGCCGGGCGCTTCGCCGGGGGCGAATCGGGTGCCGACTGCGCTTGCGCCAGCGCGCTAAAGCCGAGGTCGGCCAGGCTCAGGCTCGCCAGCGTCGAGCCCAGGATCAGGCGGCGGCGGGTGTTCACGGTATCAGGCATGACTCGTTCTCCAGTGTCGATCGCTAAGGAAAGGGCCCGCGGCACGTGCGGGCAATCGGGGGGCGCCGTTCGCAGCGGCGGCGCATGGCACCGCGCCACCGTGCGAATCGCTTCACCGGTTTTATATCCGAACCATTCGGAGGCTTTGTATCCCAACGTATCCGTGTGCGGATCCGACACACGGCGATTCAAAAAACCACGCGCTGGCATTGCAGGCGGTTGCGTAGAAACGAACACGGGCCGCGCAGCAGGCCGGCCCGTGTTCGTCGTGTACCCTCCGCTTACGCGCGCCGCAACGGCCGGAACCCGGCACGCACTTCACGCGCGAACAATTCCGGCTCCTCCCATGCCGCGAAGTGCCCGCCCTTGTCGACTTCGTTGAAGTAGATCAGGTTGCGATAGCTGCGCTCGGCCCAACTGCGCGGCGCCTGGTAGATCTCGCCCGGAAATACCGTGATCGCCGCCGGCAGCGAGATGTCCACCGCGTTGAAGTTGTTCGAGTGATCCTCCCAGTAGATCTGCGCGGCCGACGTCGCGGTGTTCGTCAGCCAGTACAGCGAAATGTCGTCGAGAATCTCGTCGCGCGGAATCGAGTGTTCGGGCACGCCGCCGCTATACGTCCACTGCGAGATCTTGTCGTACATCCACGCAGCCTGCCCGGACGGCGAATCCGCAAGCGCATAGCCGACCGTCTGAGGTCGCGTGACCATCATCGCCGAGTAGCCGCAGTTGTCGCGATAGAACGTCGCGAGCTTCTCGTACGCTGCCTTCTCCTTCGGCGACAGCGAAGCCGGCGCGGGCGCATCGGTCGCGAGCAGCGTCGCGATGTCCGGCGGCACCGTTGCCGGCATGTTGACGTGAATCCCGGCCAGGCCCTGCACGCGCTGCATCGCCATTCGATGCGAGATCACCGAGCCGCAGTCGCCGCCCTGCGACACGAAGCGCGTATAGCCGAGCCGCGCCATCAGCTCGCCCCACGCACGCGCGATATGGTCGGAACCCCAGCCGGTCTTCGTCGGCCGGCCCGAAAAACCGAACCCAGGCAGCGACGGCACGACGACGTGGAATGCGTCGTCCGCGCTCGCGCCGTGCGCGGTCGGATCGGTCAGCGGGCCGATCGCTTTCAGCAGCTCGAAGATCGAACCGGGCCAACCGTGCGTCATGATCATCGGCATCGCGTTCTCGTGCCGCGACCGCACGTGAATGAAATGAATGTCGAGCCCGTCGATTTCCGTGATGAACATCGGGAAACCGTTCAGGCGCGCCTCGCCCTTGCGCCAGTCGTAGTCGGTGCCCCAGTAGCGCAGCAGCGCCTGCATGCGCGCGAGCCGCACGCCCTGCGATTCGTCGGCGACGGTCTCAGGGCCCGGCCAGCGCGTCGCGGCGATACGGCGGCGCAGGTCGGCCACGGCTTCGTCGGGAATGTGCGCGGTGAACGGGCGTATGCCGCTCGCGCCAGCGGCGGCATGCAGCGCGGTGGGCAGCATCGCCGAGACCCCGGCGGCCACGGAAGTGGCCAGCAGGTGGCGACGCATCGGGGAAAACGGTGTGGAAGACATCGTTCGGCATCTCCTTTCGTGAAGTGGAAAGTGAACATGCCGCGCGCGGGATCGCGCCTTGGCTTTCAATCCGGCGCGCCCTCGTCACGCGGCGTCGCCCATTTGAAAGGTCCGATGTATCCCGGATTTGTCTGATTTGTACGCGTTTGTAGCTGCTTCTGCACGGCGGGCGAACACGCTTTCGCGGCCCGCGCGCCCGTGTGCCGCTCAGAGCGCCTTGACGATCGCGCCGTCGACGCGAATGTTCTGCCCGGTGATGTAGCCCGCGCCGTCGGACAGCAGGAACGCGACCGTCTTCGCGATCTCGCCGGTCTTGCCGAAGCGGCCGGCCGGAATGCGCGCGACGATCTCCGGCGTTTCCGGCCAGCTGTCGATGAAGCCCGGCAGCACCGCGTTCATCCGGATGTTCTCGGCCGCATAGCGTTCCGCGTACAGGCGCGTCCATGCGCTCAGCGCCGCGCGCAACGCCGACGACACGGGCATCGGCTGCTCGGGCGCGTCCGCCGCGAAGCTCGAGATGTTGACCACCGCGCCGCCGCCCTGCTTCTGGAAGATCGGCGTCACGCGGCGCATCACGCGCACCACGTTCAGCAGGATCAGGTCGAGCCCCACGTGCCAGTTGTCGTCGGTGATCGCCAGCAGTTCGCCCTTCGGCGGATGGCCGGTGTTGTTCACGACCGCGTCGATTCGGCCGTAGCGCGCAACCGCTTCCTGCACGAGCCGGTCGATATCGGCTTCTTCCGTCACCGAGCCCTCGATGCCGAAGCCGCCCAGTTCCTCGCCGAGCGCCACCGCGCTGCCCGGCGGCGACATCAGCGCGACGCGGTAGCCGGTCGCCGCCAGTTCCCGCGCGATGGCCGCGCCCATGCCCTTGCCCGCCGCCGTGATCAACGCCACTTTTTCTACAGTCACGATCCGCTCCTTGCTCTCGTTCCGCCGTCGCGCAGCCGCCATTCGGCGCGCCATGGTGGTAATGTAGGCGCATCCATTCCGACTGTCGAACCAGTATTTCTGCCGCCAGCCGATAGTTTTTCTACAGCCTGACGATGCCGCCACGCCCCTCCCGCCTGCCGCCGCTGAACGCGCTTCGTGCGTTCGAAGTGTCCGCGCGGCACCTCAATTTCCGCGCCGCCGCCGACGAGATCGGCGTCACGCAGGGCGCCGTCGCGCAGCAGGTGCGCCACCTCGAGGACGTGCTCGGCCTGAAGCTGTTCGAGCGCCTGCCGCGCGGCCTCGCGCTCACGCACGACGGCGCCGCGTATTTCTCCGACGTGCAGCGCGCGCTGCACGCGATCGCCGACGCGACCGACAAGCTCGTGAAACGGCGCGCCGCGCTGACGATCAGCACGACGCCGTCGTTCGCGTCGAAGTGGCTGATCCCGCGGCTCGCGCAGTTCACCGACGCGCACCCCGACTACGACGTGCGCGTGATCGCCGACCCGCAGATCGCGACGTTTCGCCACGACGGCGTCGATCTCGCGATCCGCTATGGCAAGCCGCCGTTCGGCAAGCATCTCGCCACCCATGCGCTGTTCCCGCTCGACGTGTATGCGGTATGCAGCCCTTCGGTGCTGACCGCACCGGCTTCGCCGCGTGCGCTCGCCGGCCAGGTGCTGCTGCACGACGCGCACGACCTGTGGCCCGCGTTCCTCGCGGCGATGCCCGAACCGGTCGACGTCGATCCGCACAAGGGGCTGCGCTTCAACCAGACGTCGCTCGCGATCGATGCGGCCGTCGCCGGCCAGGGCATCGCGCTCGCGACCGAGCCGCTCGTCGAGCGCGACATCGCCGCCGGACGGCTGTGCAAGCCGTTCGACTTCGCGTTTCCGCTGTCGATGGGGTTCTATCTCGTGTATCCGGCCGAGCGCCGCGACGACGACGCGATCGCGGTGATGCGCGAGTGGATGATCGGGGCCGCGTCGGACGGGCGGCCTTGATGGGCCCGAGCGCGCCGGGTTCGCGTCAGGGCGCGATCCAGCGGGCTTCGTAGCCGCTTTCGTTCAGGTCGAATACCGCTCGACGATGGCCGGCGCGCGCGAGTTCGAGCCAGTCGATGCGCGTGACCGTCATGTGGATCAGGCAGAAGTTTTCGTAGCCGTCGCCGGTGGGTGCGGCGCCGTCGATATGCGCGACTTCGGGCGACGCGACCGGCGTACCGGGCGGCAACGGCGCGCGATACAGCAGCAACGTATGCGGCCGGCTCGCTCGCCAGATCGCACGCCGTTGCGTTTCGTCGTCGCAGATCGCCGCAACGCCTTCCGCGCGAATCTGCACGAGCGCATCGAGATCATCGGCGACGATCGAGATACGTGGATCGCGACGCAACTCCGCCACCTTCGCCGAACGCACGTCGGTATGAAACGACAGCACGCGCTCGGTGCGATTCACCTGACGCAATACGATCGTCCGGACCTTCGGCGCGCCATCGAGGCCGAGCGTCGCCGCCTGCAACATCGTGAACGGCGAGCGCTGCACGCGCACGCCGGATTCGAGGCAGGACCACAGCCGGTCATAGGTTTGCGCGAGCGATTCGGAAGTCGAGTCGGACATGAGGCAGCGGCGATCGTCGGTGTTTCGATCGCGCAAGCTTAACCGTTCGTGTCGGCGACCGCTCGCATGCGATGCGCCGCCGCGCGTGCGCCGCTCAGTTGTAGCCGAGCACGACCGGCGCCGCATCGCCGCCATCGGTCGCCGGCTCCGCGCCGAAGCGGCCGAGCACGTCGGCCACATATCGCGGCCCCGCGCCGATCTGCGTCGAGCGATGCGTGGCCGGCCGCTCGTCGCCGGCGACCGATGCTGCGCCCGTCGATGTCGTTTCGTTGATGGTGATCGTCATGTCGATGTCTCCTCACGCGGCCAGCGCCGCACCATACGCGCGCACGAGGCGCGCGACGCCTTCCCTGATCGCATCGACGTCCGGCGCGGCGAACGACAGGCGCAGCGACGCTGCGTCGACGTCGTCCGCGAAGAACGCCTTGCCGGGCACGAACACGATCCTGTTGACGATCGCCTGCTGCAGCAGCACGTCCGACGGCACCGCACCGATCCGCGCCCACACGAACATCCCGCCTTCGGGACGATGGAATGCGATTGCATCGCCGAAACCGTCGCGCAGCGCGTCGCACATCGCGTCGCATTTGCGCCGGTACGCGGCCGCGATGCGCGGCAGATGGCGTTCGAGCGCGCCGTCGGCCAGGTATTCGGCGGCGGTCGCCTGCGTCCACGGCGCGCTGCACAGATCGACCGTCTGCTTCGCGATCACGCAGCGCCGCGCGATTTCGGCCGGCGCGATCGTCCAGCCCACGCGAAGCCCCGGCGCGACGATCTTCGACAGGCTCGCGAAATGCACGATCCAGTCGCGCGCGCCGTCCACTTCGCCGGCCAGCGCGAGCATCGACGGCACGGCTTCGCCCGCGAAACGCAGGTCGCCGTACGGATCGTCCTCGACGATCAGGAAACGGTATTGCACCGCGAGACGCAGCAGCTTCAGCCGGCGTTCGCGCGTGAGCGTCGCACCCGTCGGGTTCGCGAAGGTCGGGACCGTGTAGAGCAGCTTCGGCTGCGCGATCGCGCCGGACGCGAGTCGTTCGCCGAGACGATCGACGTCGAGCCCTTCGCCGTCGACGGGAATCGTCACGATGCGCGCCTGTTGCAAACGCATCGCCTGCAGCGTGGCCGGGTACGCCGGCTGTTCGGTCAGCACGACGTCGCCGGGCGACACCATCACGCGCAGCAGCAGGTCGAGCCCTTGCTGCGACCCGGTCGTGACGAGCAGCTCGGCCGGCGTGCAGGCGACGCCGCGCCGCGCCATCAGCGCGATCAGTTGCTGCTTCAGTTCGGCGAGGCCGTCGGTCGGCCCGTATTGCAGACAGCGAACCGGCTGCGCGTATGCGCGTTCGGCGGCCGCATTCAGGCCGTCGACGTCGAACAGGTCGCTGGCCGGGTAACCGCCCGCGAAGGAAATCATGCCCGGTTCGGACAGGTACTTGAACAACTCGCGGATCGGCGAGCCGGCAGGGTTTTGGAATGAGGGCGTGAACGCGTACATGTCGTCGTGAGCGGGTGGGCACGGCCGGCCGGGATAGCCGTCGCGTGCCGCCGCCAAGGCGCTTCTGGCGCCGCGGCGGTGAATTCGAGCCACGATTGTCGATAGTCATTAAGGGCTCGGCAAACGATATCTATGCACTAGGTCTTGCGGTTTGGTCATCAAATGAGGGCGGCGCGCGGAACGTGGGGCCGATGCGGGGTTCGGACATTGCCCACGGTCACGCGACGCGCCGATCACGCATGCCCGCGCATGTCCTGCATCGCGGCTTCCGCCGCCTGGATGCCGGAGAACATGGCCGTGGGTACGCCATACCCCGGGAACGTCGTTTGTCCTCCGAGATAGAGGCCGCGCAGCCCCGCCCGATGCGGAAAGAACTTGTCGGGCGCCGTACCCGGGGCAATGCCGTACAGCGCGCCTTCGTACACATGCCGTTCGCTTGCGAAATCCTGCGGATCCGCCACGCGGACGCTTTCGACGCACAGGCCGGGAAAATGCGCCTGTATCGCGTGGAGATAGTCGTCGACCGCAGCCTGCGTCATCGCGCGCGTCCATTCCGATACGGAGTGGATACCTGTCGCCGGCGCATACAGTTCCAGCACCGCCTTGCCGCTTGGCGCAAGCTCCGGCAACACCAGCGACGGACAGGTATAGGCGAGCCAGTGCGGTACGCCTGGAGTCGATACATGCAGCGCCGCCTGCTGCCGCATCGAGGGCACATGATTGGTAATGAACGCGCGTGGCAGTCTGGCGCCCGAGCAGCCGACCTGAATCGAAATCGCCCGATGCGACAGCGGCGCCGTGCGCGCCCTGTGCGCGAGCCGCGGTGGCACCGCGCGGCTGGGCAACAAGTGCCGAACCACTTCGAAACCCGAACAGGTCGCCACGACGCAATCGGTCGAAATGCGCTCGCCGTCATCCAGCACGATGCCACGGACCGCCCCGTTCTCCACGACGATTTCGCGTACATGGGCGCCGAACCGGATCGGCACCGAACGCCTGGACAGCTCGCGCGTCATCGCGGAATGGATGGCGCCCATGCCTGCGCGCGGCAGATGGAACCCCTCCTCCAGCATCGCAATCAGGCCGATGATCTGTGTCGCCGGAAGGCGGTCGGGACCTTGCCCGGTGTAGAGCAGGGTCGACGCAACCGCCGACTGCAGGTCCGCATCGGCAAAGTGCGCTTCGATCAGACGGCCGGCATGCCCGCTCATGCGCGGCAGGTAACGCCATAGTTTGCCCAACGTCCGCAGCAGCGAAGGCTCGTGCGGCAACACTTCGTCGACCAGCGTTCGGTAAGCGGGCCCCCATTGCTGCCGGAGCCTGCCGAGGCCGTCGCGCAGTTGCCGTGTCCTCGAATCCGCGCGATCGCCTTCCACATACGACGTGTCGGCACTGGACAGATGAACGGCCGTTCCATTGTCCAGATGCGTGACGTGCGGACGCTCGATGGCCACCATCGGCACCTCGCGATCGAAATCGAGACCGAGGCGCCGGAAAGACGCGCGAATCAGCGACGGCACCGCGACATACATCGCGCCGTTGTTGAACGTGAAGCCGTTCTTCGTCGTGGTGGAACAGCAGCCGCCTGCATCGTCCGATGCTTCCACGATGACGACAGGCTTGTCCCCGCGCGCCAGCATCAGCGCAGCGGCTAGGCCGGCCAGCCCAGCACCGATGACGACGACCGGCTGCTTGTCATTGCTCGTCATACGATCCCTCACGCAACGATTCGCGCATGGCTGGAAACGTGTGATTGACGTGCCAGTTGCCGTCCTTCTGGATCAGCCGAACCGAATTGAGGCCCAGCGGATCGGGTGCGATCCCCCGCATGCGCGACCACATCTCGACCCAGACCGGCGTGCAGGTTACGGCGATCACGTATGGATCGTCCGGCCCGTCGGGAAACCACGTCAGCAGCGACTCTTTCCAGATGCGTCGTTTCAACGCAGTGTCGGCGGAAACCGCCGGAACGGTTCCGAGCGTCACGTATCCACGGTCGGCCATGCTGAGGAAGGACAGACTGATCGCACTTCCCCGGCTGATCTCCAGCGCTTTACGCGTTCTCGAATCGGTCATGAAACGAATCGTGAGGTCGCTTCCGATTTCCAGGATCTCGACGACCCTGGAGTTGATCTGACCGGTGGCGTCGCTCGAAGACACGAAACAGAGCGCGCAATGACTGACGATTTCATGGGCCTGTTGAAAGAGCTGGTCGGCATTCATGGTGATGTTGGACAGTGTTTCGTTTCGGGAAACTTCTCTAGAAACCGTGACAATCCGGCAATCGGAAGCGCGCCGACGCTGCCTTCACGAAAGCGGTTGAGCGGATGACCATGCCTCGACACCCACTTTCGTGGAATCGACGTATGTGACCGCATGCAGGCCCGCGCCAAGGGCGAACAAAGCCACGAAAATCCAGCTCAAGCGTGTTCCGGCAAACAGCACCGGTTGTGCAATCGCCCTCAGCAACCAGAATCCGGTTCCCGCCAGCGCAAGCGGGCCTTGGGTTCGCGTTTCAGCCAGGACGAGCGACACTGCATAGACAATGAACACGTAACTCAACATCACGTTGAGGGTCTGGGTGATACCCCGATTGAGTCTCCCGCTTTTCTCGAGAGACCTTGGCCAGTTGAACCAGCGCCAGAAGGTCAGATGGAAAAACGCGAAGCCAAGGTCATACATCGCGCTGAACAACAGCGATAGCGTGTGATGCATCAACGTCGCTCCAATGGCGGGTGTTGAACATCGAAGGTCCCGCGCGGCGTCGGCCTGTCATGGCTGTCGGCCGGCTATGCAGGAGACTTCAACATGCACTACGGGCAACTGTATACGTCGTGCATTATTTTGGCAACACGTGTCGGCGATGTTCTCCCGCTTTTCCATGCAAGCCGTTTCGCCGGACGTGACGCGGCCTCACGGTCCTTGCGGCCGCGATAGTGGTTGAAGATGCCTATGGGTATGAGTTGCGACGCGCGGGCAACGGCCACGCGCGAATCCAGGATGTGGGCCGCCCTGCATCAACGCGATGACCGCCCCGGCAATGAGAATGTGCTCAGCGAAGCCAAATCGGAATCGTGATCCCGCGAAAGCCGATCAGATATCCATGACCCGTTACAGCCTCTAGCAGCCGCTCGGATTTTATTTTTCCAACGGCGTTTCATGGCCAAATGCCGACAAACCGAGGGGCGGCCGCGGCCGCCCCACAAGCGTCGATCAATCAGCCCGCCACACCCCGATTAGCCTCGATCACGGTCAAAGCGGCCATATTCACGATCCGCCGCACGGTTGCGCTGGAAGTCAGAATGTTCACCGGCGCATTGACGCCGAGCAAGAACGGCCCCACCGCGACATTGCTCCCCGCCTCCGTCTTGAGCAGGTTGTACGCGATATTGCCGGCATCCACGTTCGGACAGACCAGCAAATTCGCCGCCCCCTTCAACGGCGACATCGGCAGCAGCTTCGCCCGCAGTCCTTCGTCGAGCGCACAGTCGCCATGCATCTCGCCATCCGCCTCGATATCCGGCGCCCGTTCGCGAACGATCTCCAGCGCCCGGCGCATCTTCGCGCCGGAAGCCGCACTCCCCGACCCGAAATTCGAGCGCGACAGCAACGCCACCTTCGGCGTCAGATTCAGCCATTCCATCTGCCGCGCCGCCGCGATCGTGAATTCCGCGATCTGCTCCGCATCGGGGTTGTCGTTCACGTGCGTATCCACCAGCGCGACCGTCCGCTGATCGAGCAACAGGATGTTCATCGCCGCGTAGGTCGACGCACCGGGCTTCTTGCCGATCACTTCGTCCACGAACCGCAGGTGATTGTGATACTCGCCCACCGTCCCGCAGATCATCCCGTCCGCGTCGCCGAGCTGCACCATCATCGCGCCGATCAGCGTCAGGCGGCGGCGCATTTCCACGCGCGCCATTTCCTTCGAAATACCGTCGCGGCACCGCAGTTCCCAATACTTCGTCCAGTACTGCGGGAAGCGCTCGTCGTATTCCGGATTGGTCACTTCGACATCCTGACCGAGCCGCAAGCGCAGGCCGAACCGCTCGATGCGCGCGAGCAGCACCTCCGGTCGCCCGACCAGAATCGGCCGCGCCAGCTTCTCGTCGACGATCACCTGCACCGCACGCAGCACACGCTCGTCTTCGCCTTCGGTGAACACGATCCGCGCCTTGCCGCCGTCGCGCACGAGCTGACGCGCGGTCGCGAACAGCGGCTTCATGAACGCGCCCGAGTGATAAACGAATTGCTGCAACTGCTCGACGTACGCATCGAGATTCGCGAGCGGACGCGTCGCCACGCCGCCTTCCATCGCCGCCTTCGCCACGGCCGGCGCGATCCGCACGATCAGGCGCGGGTCGAACGGCTTCGGAATCAGGTATTGCGGGCCGAACGACACGTCGTATGCACCGTAGGCCGCCGCGACGACTTCGTTCTGCTCTTCCTCGGCCAGCCCCGCGATCGCGTGCACCGCGGCGATTTCCATCTCGCGCGTGATCGTCGTCGCACCCACGTCCAGCGCGCCGCGGAAAATGTACGGGAAGCACAGGACGTTGTTGACCTGGTTCGGGTAGTCCGAGCGGCCCGTCGCGATGACGACGTCGTCGCGCGTCTCGTGCGCCAGTTCGGGGAAGATTTCAGGCGTCGGGTTGGCCAGCGCGAGAATCAGCGGGCGCGCCGCCATTTCCTTCAGCATCTCCGCCGTGAGAATGCCGCCCACCGACAGACCCAGAAACACATCCGCGCCGCCGATCACTTCGGCGAGCTTGCGCGCATCGGTTTCCTGCGCGAAGCGCGACTTGGCCGGATCCATCAGCGTGGTACGGCCGCGATAGACGACGCCTTCGATGTCGGTCACCCAGACGTTTTCCACCGGCAGCCCGAGGTCGACCAGCAGGTCCAGGCACGCGAGCGCGGCCGCGCCGGCGCCCGACGTCACTACCTTCACTTCCTTGATCGACTTCCCGACGACCTTCAGCCCGTTGATGAACGCGGCGGAAACGGTAATGGCCGTGCCGTGCTGATCGTCGTGGAAGACGGGAATCTTCATGCGTTCGCGCAGCTTCTGCTCGACGGTGAAGCATTCCGGCGCCTTGATGTCCTCGAGGTTGATGCCGCCGAACGTGGGCTCGAGGCCGGCAATGATGTCGACCAGCTTGTCCGGATCGGTCTCGTTGATCTCGATGTCGAACACGTCGATCCCGGCGAACTTCTTGAACAGGACGGCCTTGCCCTCCATCACCGGCTTCGACGCGAGCGGGCCGATGTTGCCGAGACCGAGCACGGCGGTGCCGTTCGTGATCACGCCGACGAGGTTGCCGCGGCTCGTGAAGCGGTGCGCCTGCAGCGGATCGGCGGCGATCGACTCGCACACGCTCGCCACGCCGGGCGTATAGGCCAGCGCCAGATCGCGCTGGGTCACCAGCGGCTTGCTCGCCACGACCGAGATTTTCCCGGGGGTCGGAAACTCGTGATAGTCGAACGCGGCCTGCTGCTGTGTCTCTGTCTGTTTCATGTCTGGGTCCCGGCGTGGGCGCCAGGCCAGTCCCGGCGCAATCCATGAAGGTGATTCTAGGGATCCGCCATAACGTGATGATTCTGTTTTAATATCGGTCCATCACTTTTTCCTGATGAATGCATGACCAGTCAATGAATTTTGACGCGAACGACGTGGTCAGGCGGCTCGGCGCTCGTCTGAAGATTCGGCATCTGGTGCTGTTGTTGCAGATCCAGCAGCACGGATCGCTGACGCGCGTCGCCGAGCACATGGCGAGCAGCCAGCCGGCCGTGACGAACGCGCTGTCCGAACTGGAGAGCATGTTCGGCACGCCGCTGTTCGAGCGCTCGTCGCGCGGCATGCGGCCCACCGCGCTCGGCGCGGTCGTGCTCGAACGGGCCAAGGCGATGATCAAGGATCTCGACCACCTCGCCCGCGAGATGGAGGCCGTCGCCGCCGGGCATGCGGCCCATCTGCACATCGGCGTGATTCCGTTCATCTCCGGCCAGATGCTGTCGGCCGCGCTGAAGCGGCTGCAAGCGCGCATGGAGCGACGCCTGACCGTCACGATTCACGAAGGCACCAGCGATCAGCTGCTGCTGCAACTGCGCGATCACAGTGTCGACATCGTGATCGGGCGCGCGTCGTCGGCGATCGATCTCGGGCAGGTTTCGTTCGAAGTGCTGTATCAGCAGCAGCCGCGCATGATCGCGAGCCGGCGGCTGGCGGCGAAGCTCGCCCGCACGCCGCTGGACTGGCACAAGCTGCACGCGCTCGACTGGATTCTCGGCGCGCCGCATACGCCGATGCGCGAACAGGTGACCGACCTGTTCCTGTCGGCCGGCATCGCGCCGCCCGTGCCGATCGTCGAAAGCTACTCGTCGAAGCTGATCGGCGAAATGATCGCGTCGAGCGACGAGGCCGTGTCGATCGTGCCGGCCGATATCGCGGAGGAACTGGTGCGAATCGCCGGCGTGGCGATCGTGCCTTATTCGCTGGTATGGACGCTGCCGCCCATCGCGCTGTTCACGCGCTCCGCCGATTCGCAGTCACCCGCGCGCGATCTGCTCGTCGACGCGCTGCGTGCGGTGTGCAAGGAGACGTACGGGAACGCGCAGCGATAACCGCGTTACTTGCCCGCTGAAAGCCGACGCAGGATTTCCGCGCGCTCGGCGGCCAGCACGTGGTCCGAACCCTCGCCTCTGTCGTAGCGTTTGCTCGTGCGATAGGAAAAGCGCTTCGCGTATTGATTGGCGGCAGGGTCGAACACCCACACATCGACTTCGAAGAAGTGCTTGTCGAAATGCACTTCGCCCTCTTGCCACTCGGCGTCCGCGCGGACAAACAGCGGATACGGCGACACCTCCGGCAAGTTCCACATCGCGCGATCGGCCATTTCCGCCTGCGTGACCTTCGGCATCAGGTTCTCGATCTTGCCGTCCGCGCCGACACGCAGCACGGCGACGCGCTCCAGCATCCCGCTGCCGCCGCCCGAGAACATCCCCGAGAAGAACACCCACGAGCCGCCGGACGCGATCGGCAACCGCTCGGACCGTGGATTCAGGCCGAACTGGTACAGCTCCTTCGAGGAATGGGGAAGCGGCGCCGGCGGCATCTCGAAGCACGGCGCACGGTCGGGCAGCACGCAGAGCTTCACGCCCGAGAGCGGAAGCCCGTCACCGTCGAGCTTGCCTTCCGTCTGAGTGAAGCGCGGGAATGCAGTTTCGCGGGGCGCGGCTTGAACGCAGGCAATGCCGACGAGCGCAATGCTCGCGATCGCCGCGAGCGTTTTACCGATCCCGCGCATCACCCCTCCGCCCGATGGCACACCGCCTCGATATTGTGTCCATCCGGACCGATGACGAACGCCGCGTAGTAGTTCGCGTGATAATGCGGCCGCAGCCCGGGCGCGCCATTGTCTTTCCCACCGGCCTCCAGCGCCGCGCGATGGAACGCATCGACTTGCTGCCGCGTGTCGGCCACGAACGCGATGTGGAGATGCGCCGGTTTCTCGTCGGTCGGGAACAGACACAGCGAAGACTTGCTGGGCAGTCCGATCTCGATCCCGCACGACGGCTCGCGTTCCCCGACGATTTCGGCACCCAGCGGTTCGAGTGCCCTGAGGAAAAACGCCTTGCTGGCGGCGTAGTCGCTGACGCCGAATTTGACGTGGTCAAACATGAGTTCCCCCGGTGGATGGATCAATCAGCATGCTGATGCGATGTAGCGATGACCGCAACGGTGTCGCATGCGATGGTAGTGCGTTACCAGCTCAAACGACCCGTATGAGACCTCCGGGCATCTGAAAGCGGACTGACGAAATCACTCCGACACCTGGGTCAATCGACGATGAAAAGTTTCGCCCCCGTCCGGGTGTAGGACTGATGTGGCTCCGCGTTGTCGCCAACCTGGTAGCTCATGCCCGCCGTCAAAACGAACTTCCGCCCGTCCTTGAGCGTTGTTTCCAGTTCGCCTTCCATACACAAAAGAACATGCCCTTTTTGGCACCAGTGGTCGGCGAGGTAGCCGGGCGTGTATTCCACCATCCGCACACGGATCCGATTCGGCTCTTCACCAAAGAACCGCGTGCGCCAATAAGCGACTCCGGTTTCTCCTCGATGTTCCGTTCGTTCGATTTCGGCCCAGTTGGTCGTGCCAAAGGCAAACGCATCCATTTTCATACTGTCGCTTCCTGTATCAGGTCGGGCTTTCGTGCCGCGGTCAATCCGCCGTCGCGATCATGCAATCCATTCGCATCCGATCGCCTTGGCACATCAAAGACTATTCCACAATTGCCGAGCAGCATTGCACGAGCCGCCGGACTGCCGGCTGGCGAAGCCAGTGCGCGCCGACTGAACGCGAAATCGAGTTCGACCGGTACACGCGTCAGCGCATCCTCGACCGGCACTGTCTCGGATTGCATCGCGCCCGGCACGACGCGTCGACGCCGCAGCCCTACGGATGAAAAGTCTCGCCCCGCTTGAGCATGTCGATGAATTCCGCGATCTTTCGCGCCCGTGTTTCCGGCTTCTTCGCGTTCTGTATCCGAAACAGGATCGCATAGCGATTACGGCTGTTCAGTGTCGCGAAGAACTTCCCGGCTTTCGGATGGGCGTCCAACGCCGCCTGCAGATCGTCCGGCACGATCGAGTTGCTGGCCGACGTGTAAGCAGCCTCCCAGCGGCCGTCCTTCCTCGCCTTCTCGATTTCGCCCATGCCGGCCGCGCGCATTCTGCCTGCGGCGATCAGCGCTTCGGCCTTGTCCTTGTTGAGTTTGGACCAGATGCTTTTCGCCGAGCGCGGGGTGAAACGCTGCAACCAGTATTGCTCGCTCTCGGCCTTCTTTTGGCCATCGATCCAGCCGTGGCAGAGGGCGCTTTCCACCGCTTCTTGATAGGTGACGGTTCTCTGCCCCGCACCTTTTTTCGCGAGCCGCAGCCATGCGCCGGTCGACGCGCCGCCGTTTTTTTCCAGCCAGCTTTCCCATTCGGCTTGACTGGCAAACGTCAACGCGCCTTCGGTCATGTCACGCCTCTGAATGGTCGGGTTTCCAACGACCCGGAAGCCGCCGCTCGACGAACGCGCGGCGGCCACCGGCGCAACCCGTTGTGCACGACCGCCTCAAAGAATCCGGTTCAACGCATCGGCAAACCGCTTCACCGCGCCATCGACATCGTGCAGCTTGTCGAGACCGAACAACCCGAGCCGGAAAGTCTTGAAATCTTCCGGCTCGTCGCATTGCAACGGCACGCCCGCCGCGATCTGCAAACCGACATCGGCGAATTTCTTCCCGGTGCGAATACCGTCATCGTCCGTGTAGCTCACCACGACACCCGGCGCCTCGAACCCTGCCGCGGCCACGCTCCTGAACCCCTTCTCCGTCAGCAGCGCACGAATGCGCTCGCCGAGCTCGAGCTGTTCCGCCTTCACCTTGTCGAAACCGTATGCGTCGGTTTCCTTCATCACGTCGCGCAGCGTCGCGAGGCTATCCGTGGGCATCGTCGCGTGATACGCGAACCCGCCGCCCTCGTACGCTTCCATGATCTGCAGCCACTTGCGCAGATCGCACGCGAAGCTGGTACTGGTCGTCGCATCGATGCGCTCGCGCGCGAGCGCGCTCAACATGACCATCGCGCAACACGGCGATGCACTCCAGCCCTTTTGCGGCGCGCTGATCAGGATGTCGACGCCGCTCGCCTGCATGTCGACCCACACGGTGCCCGACGCGATGCAATCCAGCACGAACATGCCGCCGACCGCATGCACGGCATCGGCCACCGCGCGCAGGTACGCATCGGGCAGCATCATGCCGGACGCGGTTTCGACGTGCGGCGCGAACACGAGATCGGGTTTGTTTTCCCTGATCGCGGCGACCACTTCGTCGATCGGCGCCGGCGCATAGGCGGCCTGCCTGCCGGCTTCGACCGGACGCGCCTTCAGCACCGTCGTTTCGGACGGAATGCCGCCCATGTCGAAAATCTGCGACCAGCGGAAGCTGAACCAGCCGTTGCGGATGACGAGGCACTTCCTGTTCGTCGCGAACTGTCGCGCCACGGCTTCCATGCCGAACGTGCCGCTGCCCGGGACGATCGCGACCGACTTCGCGTTGTAGACTTTTTTCAGCGTGGCGGAGATGTCGCGCATGACGCCCTGGAAGCGCTGCGACATATGATTGACCGAGCGATCGGTGTACACCACCGAATATTCGAGGAGCCCCTCGCGGTCAACATCGGGAAGTAAACCTGGCATGCTCGCCTCCGGTGAAAGATGAACGATGGAATCGGGACAAGCCGCGTCTTCGATTCGATACTGCTCTGCACCAATGCAAATGCGTCATTTCCTCGACGAAAGCAGATTCTAACGAACGCCGCCGGCCGATTGGCGCATATTTTGTCTGCTGCGGGGCCCGGTGTTCGTCGCCGCCGGCCCGCGCCGCACACATCGCCCCGCTCCGCGTAAGGGTTAACGACGCATGCGGCAAGCGTCCCATAACATGTCGATCAGCCCTTTCACGACGGATATTTCGATGACCTCCTCTCCCGCATCGTCACTGCAGTCGTCAACCGATCCAGCGCTCGCCGAGCGTATCGACGCGGTCCTGTCCCGCCAGCTCGACACGCAGCGCCTCGTCGGCGCGGTCGTCCTCGTCGCCCGCGACGGCGAACTCGTCTATCGCCGCGCGGCCGGATTCGCGGACCGCGAATCGCGTACGCCGATGCGCGAGGACACGCTGTTCCGGCTCGCGTCGGTGACGAAGCCGATCGTCTCGGCGGCCGCGATGGCGCTCGTCGCACAACGCAAGCTGTCGCTCGACGAAGACGTCACGCGCTGGCTGCCCGAATTCCGCCCGGCGCTGCCCGACGGCCGCGTGCCGACGATCACGGTGCGCCAGTTGCTCGTGCATACCGCCGGTCTCGACTATCGCTTCAACGAAACCGACGCAAACGGCCCCTACGCGCGCGCCGGCGTCTCCGACGGGCTCGACGGCGCATCGATCACGCTCGCCGAAAACCTGCGCCGGATTGTCAGCGTGCCGCTGCTGTTCGCACCCGGCACCAACTGGAACTATTCGCTGTCGATCGACGTCGTCGGTGCGCTGATCGAGGCCGTCTGCGGCGTGCCGCTCGCCGACGCGGTCGATGCGCTCGTGCTGCACCCGCTCGGCGCACGCGACACGGCCTTCGTCGCTCGCGATCCCGCGCGGCTCGCCACGCCGTACGTCAACGACACGCCTCAGCCGCACCGGCTCGCCGAGAACGAGACGGTGCCCATCGTCGAAGGGTTCGTCGGCGTCACGTACTCGCCGTCGCGCGCGCTGAATGCACAAGCGTTCCCGTCGGGCGGCGCCGGGATGGTCGGCACCGCCGGCGACGTGCTGACGGTGCTGGACACGCTGCGCGCGGGCGGCGGCGCGATCCTGCCCGCCGAGCTCGTCGACGAGATGGGCCGCGTGCAGACCGGCGATCTCGAATTGCCGGACCTGCCGGGCGCGGGTTTCGGAATCGGCTTCTCGGTGCTGCACGATCCGCAGGCAGCCGCGTCGCCGGAATCCGTCGGCACCTGGCGATGGGGCGGCGTCTACGGTCATTCGTGGTTCGTCGACCGCGCACGCGGACTCACCGTCGTGTCGCTGTCGAACACGCTCTACGAAGGCATGAACGGGCAGTACACGCTCGATCTGCGGGATGCCGTCTACGGCGCGGGGTAACCGGCCGCGCGGCAAAAAAAGGCCCGACGGAGTCGGGCCAACGGGTTTGAGACACAAGGAGAATCCCGCCCACCCCATACCGGGCGGTCACGCCGTGCTACACGACGTTCTTCTCGACGATCGGCCGGTTTTCGAGCACGCGCGCCCAGCCGAGCGACGACAGGTCGAGCGTGTCGTAACGCCCGCCCAGAATGAGTTCACTGACGCCACGCCCCGTCGCCGGCCCTTGCTGCAGCCCGTGGCCGCTGTAGCCGTTCGCGAACACGACGTTGTCGAGTTCGGGGTGGTAGCCGATGATCGCGTTGTGATCGAACACGTTGTACTCGTAGTAACCGGACCAGCAATTCTCGACGCGCAGCGCCTCGAATTCCGGCACGCGGTGCGCGAGCGTCGGCCAGATCACGTCGTCGAACAGCGCGTGATCGACTTCGTCGAGCGGCAGGTCGTCCGGGTCGCGATCCGGGCTCGGCGACGTGCCGCAGATATACGTCCGCCCTTCCGGCCGGAAATACACGCCGGTCGGGTCGATCAGCAGCGGGCAATCGGCGAGCTTCGCCGGCGACGATACGTTGAAGATGCTGCGCCGCCGCGCATACACGGGAATGTCGATGCCCATCATCGACGACAGCGTGCGCGTCCACGCGCCGGCCGCGTTGACCAGCGTGTCGCATGCGTAGCGCTCGCCGTCGCCCGTCACGACGTGCGTGATCCTGCGGCCGTCGCGCACGACGTCCTTCACGTCGGCGGCCACGTAGCGCGCGCCGAGCGCCTGCGCCTTCTTGCGCAGCGCCTGCACGAGCCCGTAGCCGTCGAACCAGCCTTCGCCGCTCACGCCGTACGCGCCCGACACGAGATCGTCGACGTTGAGCCACGGAAACTTCGCGCGCAGCGCGGCGCCGTCCATCAGCCGGATATCGGCGCCGAGGCGCGTCTGCAGCGCATGATTCTCGCGCAGCGTCGCGTCGCCGGCCGGCGTCGCGAGGAACAGGTAACCGCCTTCGTGCAGATCGATCGACGGCCGGTTGCCGTCCACTTCGAGCCGTTCGCCGATCGTGCGCAGGAAGTCGATGCCGAACAGCGACATCTCGATCGACAGCGGCGTGGAGAACTGCTGGCGAATCGACGCGGCCGACAGCGCCGACGACGATCTCGCATAGGTGGGATCGCGTTCGATGACGGTCACGGCGACCGTGGGATCGGTGGCGCGCAGGAAATACGCGATCGAGCTGCCGATCACACCACCGCCGACGATGACGACTTGAGAACTCACGACTGACTCCGGTTGCACGTAATAGGCTTGGGGCCGCTCACGCCGATGACGGGCTTGGCGCCGCCCTTCGCCGGCTGGCCGCGCCCGTGGGTGGTTCGTGCCGCGACTCGCGCGGCGTCGCGCGGGCAGGCTTCCTCGACGATCGCTCCGGCTATTTCAGCACGTCCGGCATCGCCGCGAAAGCCCGCTCGCCCGTGTTGCGTTCAGTCCGCCGATTTCGTCGTGACGGGCTGCCACGCGGCGTTCTTCACTTCATACAGCGTCGAGCTCGGGTTCTTCAGGTCGCCCGTGTTCGTGAATGCGATCGTGCCCGTGATGCCGTCGTAGCGCGTGCCCTTGAGCGCGCCGTTGAAATCGGCCGGCTTCGTCGAGTTCGCCTTCTGCATCGCGTTGATCGCGATCCACGTCGCGTCGTACGCGAACGGCGCATACGCGAGCATGTCGACGCCGTACTTCTGCTTGAATTTCGTTTCGAACAGCTTGCCTTTCGCCAGACGCGACAGCGGCTGCCCGTACTCCCACACCGCCGCGCCTTCGGCCGCGTTGCCGGCCAGCCTGATGAAGTTCGCGTTCATCACGCCGCCGCCTGCGAGAAACTGCGCGCGAATGCCGAGCTGGCGCATGCGCTTCACGAGCATCGCGGCCTGTGCGTCGAGGCCGCCGAAGAACACGAGGTCGGCATTCGTGCTCTTGATCTTCGTGAGCTGCGCGCTGAAGTCGACAGCCTTGTCGTTCGTGAATTCGCGCGCGACGATCGTGCCGCCGTTCGCCTTCACGGCCTTCTCGAACTCGTCGGCCTCGCCCTGGCCGAACGCGGTGCGATCGTCGATGATCGCGATGCGCTTCGCCTTCGTCACGCTCGCCGCATACGCACCGGCATTGCCGGCGTTCTGCGTGTCGGTCGCGATCACGCGGTACACGGTATCGAGCCCGGCGCGCGTGATGTCGGGATTGGTCGCCGACGGCGTGATCATCGGAATGCCGGCCTTCGCGTAGATCTTCGACGCGGGCAGCGTCGTGCCCGAATTGAAGTGGCCGATCACGACGGCGACCTGCGCGTCGGCAAGCTGCTGCGCGGCCTGCACGCCGGTGCGCGGATCGCTCTGGTCGTCCTGCGACGCGATGACGAATTTCACCGGCTTGCCGCCGACGGTCGTGCGCGCGGCATTCGCTTCGTCGACCGCCATGCGCACGCCGTTCTCGATGTCCTTGCCGTATGCGGCGCCGCCGCCCGTCAGCGGGCCGGCCACGCCGACCTTGACGATCGTCTCCTGCGCCCGGGCCGCGCCCGTCTGGAACACGAGAAGCGCGGCGGTCAGTGCAACGCCGGAAAGCGAACGAATGCGGAACGTCATGGCAGTCCTTCTTCTGGGGGTCGGGATGCAACGCGCGAGGGTCGCGCGCCGGCAACCTCCTGCGCGCCGGTGATGCCTTTCCGTGCCGAGGGCGGGTGCAATGCGCCGATCCGGGCGGACGATTACCGTGGCTCCGTCTCCGAAGAGCCTTTCATCGCGTAAGAGGTGAAGGGATTGTGGGTAGCCAATACCCGTGCAGCAAACGAAATATCGGAACTACGTTGTGAGGATTTGTCATCAAGTTCCGTAGTCGTGGCCGATCCGCGGCCCGTCCGTCGGTGGACCGTACAGGGAAGCCGTCCATGGCGAAGGGCGGCCGCGCCGCTGGATCAAGGCCGGCCATGGTCATGCCGGCAACGCATCATCGTTGCGACGCCGGCCCAGCCGGCCTTCGCGACGCCGGCAAGGCGCCGCGTCATCGATTAGTGCCGATCGGTGCCCTTGTGGTTGCGCACCGCGTCGGCGGCCTCGCCGGCCTTCTCCTGAAGCTTGCCGGCCTGCTGTTCAGCCACGCCTTCCGCTTCGGTCTCGCGGTCGCCCGTCACCTTGCCGAGTGCTTCCTTGACCGAACCCTTGACCTGCTTGAGCTTGCCCTCGATGCGATTCCTGTCCATGGTCGTCTCCTGCGATGGTTGAGGAAAGCCGGCGATGCCGCGCCCCTGCGCGGCGCCGCCGAGTGGACAGGATCGCAAGCACGCGCCGCGGGCGGCAGATGCGGATGCACCAGTGCGCCTGGTGCATTCGTACCGCCGCGGTCAGTCCTTGCCCTTCGCACCGCCCTTGTCGCCGCGCGCGCCGTTCGCCTCGGCCGCGCCGACGATCCCGCGCTCGCGCGCCCAGACGATCGCCTCGCCGCGGCTGTGCACGTCGAGCTTCGCGTAGATCGTCGCGACGTGGTTGCGCACGGTGTTCGGCGCAAGCCCGAGGCGGCCGGCGATCTCCTTGTCGGCCAGGCCGTGGCACAGCAGGTCGAATACGTCGCGCTCGCGCGCGGTCAGGTCGGACAGCTGCGCACCCGCATCCGGCGCATTCGCGCGCCGCACGTTCGCGAGCTTCTCGATCAGCGTGCGGCTGAACCACGACGCATCCTGCATCGCGGTCTCGATCGCATAGACGAGCTCCATCTCGGTACGCTTGCGGTCGCTGATGTCGAGCAGCGCGACGAGCAGGCAGTCGCGCCCGTGGATCGCGACGGGGTCGGCCGACACGACGCAATCGCGCACGTCGCCGTCGCGCGTGCGGATCTGCACGTCCGCATTGCGCACGTTGCCGTCGCGCGCGAGCCGGCCTTCGACGCGCGACCACACGCCGCGCTCGGCCCACAGCCCGATCTCGTCGGCGGATTTGCCGAGCAGGTCGCCTTGCGCGTGGCCCGTCAGCGCGGCAAACGCGTCGTTCACGTCGAGCAGCTCGAAACGGTCGGCCGTGACGATCGCGGTCGCGACCGGCGCCATCCGGAATGCCGTCGCGAAGCGCTCCTCGCTTTGCATCAGCGCGCGCTCGGCCTGCTTGCGCGGCTCGAGATCCATGAACGTGAACAGCATGCACGCCTCGCCGTTCATGTCGATCGGCTGCCCGGCGACGACCACCGCCTTGGTGTTGCCGTCGGCAAGCTTCAGCACGGCTTCCATCTGCGGGATCGTCGCGCCTTCGCCGAGCCGCTCGATCGCAAGCTCGCGCCGCTCGGCCTGTTCGAGCACGTCGATCTCGTACACCGAACGGCCGAGCACGTCGTCGCGCGCGTACCCCGTCATGTCGAGAAAGCCCTGGTTGACCTTCACGTAGCGCAAGTCGTCGAGCCGGCAGATCACGGCCGGCGCCGGATTCGCGTTGAAGGTGCGCTCGAAGCGCTCCTCGGCGCTCGCCCATTCGGTCGCGTCGTGCAGCACGAGCGCGAGGCAATCGGGTGCGCCGGCCGCGTTCGTCAGCACCAGGCTGCGGATGCGGTGAACCCAGCTCACCGACTCGTCGGCCGCCGATTCGACCTCGACCGTCACGTCGCTGAACTCTTCGCCGGCGATCACGCGATCCATCGGATAGTGGCCGTCGCGCACCGGATGGTTGTTCCGGTAGCGCAGCCGGAATCGCTCGCGGTATTCGGTGACGTCCGCGCCGAGCGCCTTCAGCTCGGTCACACCGTGCATCGCGAGCGCGGCCTCGTTCGCCCAGACGATCCGCTGGTCGGGTTCGATCAGGATCACGCCCTCGGTGAGCCCGGCGATGATCTGGTGCAGTTGACGCCGGTCGGTATGCGACTTGAGCGCCTGTTCGTCTACTTGTTCGTTCATCGAATCGTTGTCCCTGTCGTCGACATGAGCGCCGGCCGAGCGCCCGTTGCAGTGGCACGCCCCGGCCGGCGCGTGCGGCGATGATCGCGTGCCGCGCAACGGCCCGACAGGCGCGGATGCACTATCTCGAATAGTACATTCGCACGCCGCTCGCGATCGTGCGGTGCCCCGCCGACCGCACAATGCGGCCCGCGCGCCCGTCGTGCGGCGTTGCCCGGATCATG
Source organism: Burkholderia sp. ABCPW 11 (assembly GCF_001523445.1). NCBI lineage: Bacteria > Pseudomonadati > Pseudomonadota > Betaproteobacteria > Burkholderiales > Burkholderiaceae > Burkholderia > Burkholderia sp. ABCPW 11. The sequence goes on from NZ_LOVM01000062.1 coordinate 40,663, forward strand.
GTGCATGTCGCGAGCTCGCCCGTTCATTCCGTCCCCGGTGCAAACGCACTAGCCGATCAGGTGAATTTGCGCGATGTCCGCTCGCGTTCGCGTCGGTACGCTGGTACTGCATCGGCGCTCATGCGCTGCCCTTTCATACCGCAGAGGAGGACACCCGGATGAAACAGCATCAGACACCCGATCCGACGCGGCCCGAACCGCCCCCGGACAATCCGCCCGAACCGGCGCCGGGCACCGACCCGCCGGTGCCGCTGCCGCCCGACGTGCCGCGGCCGGACATGCCGCCGCGCGAGCCCGGCTACGACACGCCGATCGCCCGCTAAGGCCCGGGAACGCACGGGAACGATCCGTGCTCGCCCATTGATTCACCCGCCAATCGAAGGAGAACATCAATGAACAAGACCTCGCACCTTTCGACACTGCTCGCCGTCAGCGCGGCCTTCCTGCTTTCCGCTGCCCCGCTCACGAACGCGCACGCCCAGGCCTCGTCGACCGACAGCGACATGGCGACCGAATCGAGCCAGCCGGTGACAGACACATGGATCACGACCAAGGTGAAGAGTGAGCTCGCGACCACCGACGGCGTGAAGAGCACCGACATCAGCGTGAAGACGGTGGACGGCGTCGTCACGCTCACGGGCGTGCTGCCGACGAAGACCGCCGTGAAGAAGGCCGTCGCCGTGACGCGCGCCATCAAGGGCGTGAAGCACGTCGACGCGTCCGGCCTGAAGGCGAAAGCCTGAACCATCACGCGGCCGCGTGCCGCACTTTTCTCCCCTTACGAAAGGAGCACACCATGAACGAAGACAAGATCAAGGGCCAGTGGAAGCAGCTCACCGGCAAGCTGAAGGCCAAGTGGGGCAAACTGACCGACGACGATCTCGCGGTCGCGGAAGGCAATCGCGATTATCTGGCCGGCAAGATCCAGGAGCGTTACGGCATTGCCCGCGACGAAGCCGAGAAGCAGTTGAAGGAATTCGACCGCGAGCTGTAACGCGCCAGTCGTCTCACCCCGCCGCGACGCGCGCCGCGTCGCGGCCACGAGGAGGACAACGACATGGGCAAGTATCTGATCGCATGGCTGCTCGGCGTACCGATCGGGCTGCTGGTGCTGTTTTATCTGGTCACGCACCTCTTCTGACGCACGCGACGCCCCGTCGACGAACGAAAACGGGCCGGCGGCTGAAACCCAGCCGCCGGCCCGTCGGCTTTTGCATGCGTCGCGCTTACTTCGCCGCGTTCGCCGTCATCTTGAAGATGCCCTGTGCGTTGCCCGCGTCGAAGCGCAGGTCGGTCACCCAGCGGCGCGCCGTCTGGTCGAACGTGCGCTTGCGCGTGATGAACTCGTAGAACGAACCCGGCACGTTGCGTTTCACCGTGCCGCCGTCGCGGGTGCGGAACTCGCGCTCGACGGTATCCGCACGATAGGCGGTCTGGAACACGCGGCCCGAGCGCGAGCGTTCGACTTCCGGCTTCATCGGCCGACCCTTCGCCTTCTCGGCGTCGGCCAGCTTGAACACGTCGGCGACGCGGTCGGTCGCGTGGTTGAACGCATTGCCTTCGGTCGCGATCCACGCCATTTCCGCCGATTCCATCAGCAGCGTTTCATAGTCGAGCTCGTTCGGCAGGTCGTGCTGGCGCGCGAACGCGCCGACGATTTCCGGCAGCAACGCATGCGCGTCTTCCAGCGACAGCCAGCCTTCGCGCTCGACTTCCCACAGCAGCGCGACGGCCGCCGGCGACAACGGGTCGCGCGACGAGCTGACGACATTCGTCACGGCCTGCTGGAATTCCTTCGAGAAGCGCTCCGGATGCAGTTCGCTGACGAAGAACTGCGCGATTTCGTCCGGCGCGTCCTCATGCGCGTACGCCCGGCCGGTCATGCCGAGCTTGTCGAGCGGGTAACGGCCGTTCAGGCGGAAGCCGAGCGGACGCAGGATGCGCGTGAACGCGGCCTCGCCCGGCGGCAGCGCGCCCGTGTGCGGCCAGCGCACCGTGCGCAGCGCGCCGTGGTCGAAATAGACCGAACCGCCGCTTTCGATCGTGTCGGCCGTGTACGCGCGGCCGTTCGCCGAACGCTCGAGCAGTCCTTCGAACAGCGCCATGTTCATCGCCTGCGCGATTTCCGCGCGCGTCACGACGCCGTCTTCCCATTCTTCGAGGATGGCCGGCATGTTCAGGGTCGAGAACAGGGCGTCGGTCTTCGCCTGTCCCAGCAGCTTCGTCAGCAAGCTGTCGATATTCGGATTGCGCATCAGGATTCTCGTCTCGGGGGACCCGCCGGCAAACGTGCCGGCCATTCGTCGGCCGGCCGCCCAGCGGGCGCCTAGCCTTGCACGGGAAGCATTATTCAAAGGGTTGCAGCGGGGCGTAAAGCGAGATTAAATTGATATGTGATGAGTTTTTGGAATTATCGGCCGGTTCTTCGCAGGCGTTTCACCCGACGCCGCGAGGATCCCTTCGTCAGACAAATCAAGGGCCCGTTTAGAGATGGAATACCCCGTTCCCATGACGTTCCATCTCTAAACGGCCCCCGACATCATGCGCAAATTCAAGATCCCCAACATGGGCGCGCTCGTGGCTTTCGAAGCCGCCGCCCGCCACGAGAGCTTCACGCACGCGGCCAAGGAACTATTCCTGACCGAAAGCGCGGTGTCGCGGCAGATCGCGACGCTGGAGGCGAGCCTCGGCGTGCGGCTGTTCGCGCGCGTGAAGCAGCGCGTCGTGCTGACGCGGGCCGGCAAGCTGTACGGCACGCAAGTGCGGCGCGCGCTGGAAACGCTCGACCGCGACACGCTGTCGATCATCGCGCACGGCAGCGGCGGCGGTTACCTCGAGCTCGCGGTGCTGCCGACCTTCGCGTCGCACTGGCTGATCCCGCGCATCAAGAGCTTCTACGACCGCACGCCCGACGTGCGCGTGAACATGGGCAGCCGCACCGACCTGTTCTCGTTCGAGGACACGCACTTCGAAGCCGCGATCCACTACGGCAAGCCGACCTGGCCCGGCACGTCGTCCGACTACCTGTTCGGCGAGGAAGTCGTGCCGATCTGCTCGCCGGCGCTGCTGGACGGGCCGGTCGAGCGCGTCGAGGATCTGCTCGCGTATCCGCTGCTGCACTCGACGACGCGCCCCGGCGCGTGGGCGCAGTGGTTCGAGACGCACGGCGTCGAGGACATCCGCACGATGCAGGGCGTGCGCTACGAACTGCACACGATGCTGATCAGCGCGGCCGCGGCCGGGCTCGGCGTCGCGCTCGTGCCGAAGTTCTTCGTCGAGGAACAGTTGCAGCAGCTCGGCCTCGTCGTGCCGTGCGATGCGGCAACCGTCGGCGATTCGGCGTACTACCTCGTGTATCCGACCGAGCTCAGCCACAGCAAGCCGCTGGAATCGTTCCGCAGCTGGCTGCTTGAACAGGCGAGCGCGTATGCGGCGCCGGAGCGCGACGCGCACGACGCCGCTGAGGAAGACGACGAGGACGTCGAGTAACGGCGCCGTCGCGCCGGCGTCATCGCGCGGCTGCGCGGCGGGAAGCCGCATTGTCGCGCACCGCGTGCGTCACATGTGCCACTTCACCGTGGCGGTCAGCGTACGCGGATCGCCGGGCATGTTGTACAGGTCCGCGTTGCCGTGCGCGGCGATGAAGTAGCGGCGATTGAACAGGTTGTCGAGCGTGAGCGTCACGTCGACCTTCTTGCTCCGATAGCCGGCGCCCAGGTTGAACACCGTAAACGACGGCAGCGTGACGAGATCGCTCGCCGACGTGTAGCGCGCCGACTGGAACTGCATGCCGGCCGCCGCATAGAAGCCGTACGGCAGCTCGCGCTTGAGCCACAGGTTCGCGCTGTGGCGCGGCATCAGCCCCGGCGTGTTGCTCGACACCGCGAGGCCGGCCGCCGTCGACTGCGCGGATCCGTCCACCGTGCCGTTCAGGTACGCGTAACCCGCATACACCGACCACTTCGGCGCGATCTCGCCGGTGAAGCCGAGCTCCATCCCGCGCACGTGCTGCGTGCCGATCGGCAGCGCATAGCCGGGATTCGCCGGATCGCCGATCTGCTGGTTGGTCTGGCGCATGTCGAACAGCGCGACGCTGGCCGTCGCCTTGCCGCCGAGGTCGAAGCGCGAGCCAACCTCATACGCGGTGGTCTTCTGCGGCGCGAGCGCGGCGCCGTTCGAGAACGCGCCGGAGCTGATCAGCGTGTCGGCCAGCGGCGAGAACGACTGGCTGAACGACCCGTACAGCGTGAGCCAGTCGAGCGGTTCGTAGATCAGGCCGACGCGCGGGCTCCACGCATGATCGGTGCGCTCGAGATTGACGTTCGACGACGTGTAGTCGTGGCGGGTCTGGTTCAGGTAGTCGAAGCGCAGGCCCGCGAGCACCTTCCAGTGTTCGGTCAGCGAGATCAGATCCTGCGCGTAGACGCCCGCGAGCCCGACGACGGTCGACGCGTTCGTCTTCGCGCGCGCGCCGGTCGGCACGCCGGGCAGCACGACCGGCTGCGGATTGAAGAGATCGTAGGTCGCGACCTTCGTCACGCTGTAGATCGTGTCGAACTTCTGCTGCTGCGACAGCTCGAGCCCGTACAGCAGCTCGTGACGCATGCCGAACAGCGACGTCTTCTGCGTGAGCTCGAACAGCCCGTCGATGCCGTGATCGGTGCGCTGGCGCGTCGACTGGTCGAGCGTGACGACCGGGCGCGCGGCCGTCTTGATCGGCTCGTACGTCACGTAGTTTTTCCGCTCGAGCGAGAAGTCGTACGCGCGGATCGCGCCGTGGAACGACAGCGAATCGTCGAAGCGGTGATCGAGCGACACCGTCGCGCTCTTCGCGGAGACGTCGTTGTAAGAACTGTTCCCCCCGTCGGCCGACCCGTAGTACGTGTTGATCGGCACGTCGACCGGCCGGCCGCGATACGCGGGCAGGCCCTGATCGGACGTGCGGCGGTCGTGCAGATAGTCGAATTCGACGTTCAGCACCGTGTCGCGGTCGAGCTTGAACTGCGCGGACGGCGCGATCGCCTGCCGGTTGAGCTGGAACCGGTCGCGGAAGCTGTTCGAATTCTCGGCCGCGCCGGTCATCCGAAAGCGCGCGGCGTCGTTCGGGTTCCAGCCGAGGTCGAATTCGCCGCGCCGCTCGCCTCGCGTGCCGAGCGTCACGCCCACGTCGTTCACCGGGGTCGCCTGCGGCCGCTTCAGCACGCGATTCACGATGCCGCCCGCCGAGCCGCGCCCGTACAGCACCGCCGCCGGCCCCTTCAGCACCTCGACACGCTCGACGTTCGACAGGTCGCGGTAGTACAGCGCATCGTCGCGAATGCCGTCGACGTACTGGTCCGTGATGCTGTTGAAGCCGCGGATCGTGATCTGGTCGCGCTGGCCGTCGCCGACCGAGAAGCCGACGCCCGGCACGTTGCGCAATGCGTCCTGCAGCGACGTCGCGTTCTGATCCTCGATCACCGCGTGCGGCACGACGTTCACGGTCTGCGGCACGTCCATCAGCGACATGTCGGTCTTGGTCGCCGCGCGCGAATGGCCGCCGTCGTACGACGCATGCTCGGCGGCCGCGTTGACGGAAATCGCGGGCAGGGTCGCCGCGGCGTCGGCCGCCTGCGCAAACGAAGTGCGGGCGCCGGCCAGCGACGTGGCAATCAGAAGCGCATGGCACGCGCTCGTGTTGAGTTTCATCGTGAACGTAGAAGGTGGTGAAGAAAACGGCGAACGAGAACGCGCCGGCCCGCGCGCACGTCGCGCGTCGAATCGGCCGGCGACGCCCTTTTCGCGAAAACGACGATGCGCGTGGAGGATTGCCCCGTCGCGCAGTCCGTGCGGCGAGCGGCCGGTACGAATCGCTGCCGGCCGGCTCAGCCGGCACGAAAAAAGCCGTGACGCCCCGTCACGGCTCGTAATGCGGCGAAATAATAAACGAGAATGATTCGTGTTTTTAGTTAATTTTCAACGTGTCGCCTGGCCGCAACGTGAGCGCGCATCGCGCTCTGCATTCCTGACGAATGCCTTTCCGTTTCGGGCCCTTGAGCGGCTTGTTTCGTAATAGAAACGAAAGATTCGAATCGGCCGTCTCATGCGGCAACGATCGGTAACGCGCGGGAATCGGGATACGACGACGGGGAAACTGGAGAGGATCGCGAAGGACCGGATCGAGCAGACGGAACGGATTCAACGGTCCGGTGTGCGCCGGACCGGGCAACCCCGACCCGGCGCTCCGGGCAGCCGACCTCGTATCGGCAACGCGGCGGATCTTCTTCTGTTCTTCACTACGTCTGCTCTCAGGCTCGCTGCATTTTTTTCCTCGCCGCGCTGCGCCATTATCCACGCAATTCGGCAGAAGTAAAACGTTTGCGTCTGCACCGCGGCCGTTATATCCGGGATTCGGACACATTCTTTCGGAATACTTTCGGTCATTTCGGCACGTTTCGACCCATGTTGCATTCGTTGCGTCGTTCCTTTTAAATGGAACTGGTTCCATTCGCTGAATCGACGCTATTTGCGCGTGACGCGCCGTCGCGTGCGCGTCATGATGCGGATTCAGGATCGAGGACCGTTCAGCTCAGGATTCGCTTCGCCCGTCCCTTCCCGGACACCCCGTCAAACGAGACCGTCATGCCCGATTCCGCCTCCCTGCAGCACCTGTTTCCCGCCTTACAGGACATCCCCGCCGAATTCCGGCTGGCTTCGCCGATTCACCAGCGCGTGTCGCTCGTCGACGGCGAATTGCGGCCGTGGGACGGCGCAACCAAGACCGTGCTGTCGCCCGTATGCGTGCGACAGGCGGACGGCAGCGTCGAGCAGGTCGAAATCGGCAGCTACCCGGTGATGGGCGAAACGGAAAGCGACGCGGCGCTCGACGCCGCGGTGCGCGCGTACGACGCCGGCCGCGGCGAATGGCCGACGATGAAGGTCGAGCAGCGCATCGCGTGCATGCAGGACTTCATCAAGCGGATGGTCGCGCAGCGCGAACTCGTCGTGAACCTGATCATGTGGGAGATCGGCAAGAGCCTCGCCGATTCGCAGAAGGAATTCGACCGCACCGTCACCTACATGACGCAGACGATCGACGCGCTGAAAGAGCTCGACAACACGAACTCGCGCTTCGTGATCGCGGAAGGCACGATCGGCCAGATCCGCCGCACGCCGCTGGGCGTCGTGCTCTGCATGGGCCCGTACAACTATCCGTTGAACGAGACGTTCGCGACGCTGATTCCGGCGCTGCTGATGGGCAACACCGTGGTGTTCAAGCCACCGCAGTACGGCACGCTGCTGTTCGAGCCGCTGCTCGAGGCGTTCCGCGACGCATTCCCGAAGGGCGTGATCAACACGATCTACGCGCCGGGCGCGGTGGTCGTGCCGCACATGCTCGCGTCGGGCAAGATCAACGTGCTCGCGCTGATCGGGTCGAGCAAGGTGGCCGATCACCTGAAGAAGCAGCACCCGAAGTCGCACCGGCTGCGCGCGATCCTCGGCCTCGACGCGAAGAACGCGGCGATCGTGCTGCCCGACGCCGATCTCGACCTCACCGTGAAGGAGTGCCTGCTCGGCGCGCTGTCGTTCAACGGCCAGCGCTGCACCGCGCTGAAGATGCTGCTCGTGCATCGCTCGATCGTCGACGAATTCCTGAAGCGCTTCACCGCCGCACTCGAACAGCTGAAAATCGGCATGCCGTGGGAAAAAGGCGTCAGCATCACGCCGCTGCCCGGCATGCATCGCACCGTGTACATGACCGACGCGATCGACGACGCGAAGGCGAAGGGCGCGCAGGTCGTCAATCGTTCGGGCGGCGAATTCAGCAAGACGCTGTTCTACCCGGCCGTCGTGTATCCGGTGTCCGAAGGGATGAAGCTGTACCGCGAGGAGCAGTTCGGGCCGATCATTCCGGTCGCACCGTTCGACGACGTGGAAACCGCGCTCGACTACGTGACGACGTCGGATCACGGCCAGCAGGTCAGCATCTTCGGTTCCGATCCGGCGCAGATCGGCGCGCTCGTCGATCCGCTCGTGAACCAGGTGTGCCGCGTGAACATCAACTGCCAGTGCCAGCGCGGGCCCGACGTGTTCCCGTTCGCGGGGCGCAAGGATTCGGCCGAGGGCACGCTGTCGGTGAGCGATGCGCTGCGCGCGTTCTCGATCCGCTCGATGGTCGCGGCGAAGCAGACCGACGCCAGCAAGCAGCTGCTCGACTCGATCGTGTCGGATCACCACTCGAAGTTCATCAATACGGGCTTCATTTTCTGAAGCCATCCTGATCGATGCCGGGCCCCCGTCGCACGCCGGTGCGGCGGGGCGCTTCCGGCATGCGTCGCCCTGCTAGACGTTCGTCACCAGCAGCCGGACGCCCGCCACGCCGAACACGACGGCCAGGCATGCTTCCATCGCGCGACGGCCGCGCACGTAAAGCCGCCGCGCACCGTCCATCGAGAACACCAGCGCATAGCCGCCGAACACCATGCAGCCGATCGCGAGGCAGCCCGGGACGACGGCGCCGTGCGCCCCGCCCGCGCCGTTCGACGACAGCGCGACGATCGACACCCACACGAGAATCGCCTTCGGATTGGTCAGATGCAGCATCGCGCCGCGCACGTAGAAGCGCGACAGCCGCTGCTCGCGCGCCGCATTCGCCGATGCCGCCGGCGGGCCCGACAGCGCCGTGCGCGCCGACTTGAACGCGAGCCACAGCAGGTACAGCCCGCCGAAGACCTTGATCGCGACCAGCAGCTTCGACCACGCGAGCAGCGCGGCCGATATGCCGAGCGCCGCGACCATCGCCCAGAACATCGACCCTGAAATCACGCCGAGCGCGAACGCGAGCGCCGCCTTGCGGCCCTGGTTCGCGGCGACCGACATGATCGCGAGATTGCTCGGCCCGGGGCTGGCCGTGCCGATGAAATAGGCCGTGTAGGCAAGCAGCAGGTTGGCCGAGAAGAAGGTATGGGCGCTCATGTCGAATCTCGCGGGGACGATCCGGAGATTGTTGGCAAACCTGCGCCGTCTGCCCATGGACAATTGTGCGTCCGATCGGTGGGCCAGTTGGATGGCCACGCAACCGATCGCCCGCCGCCGGACCGTCTCTGTTTTGAAACAACCGGCGTGCTCGCCGCCGTTCGCGCGATGCGACAGCGCACGTTCCGCGCAGCGGTTTACCGTCGGCGGACGCACGGCGGGCGCGGCGGAACCGCACGGCACGCGTCGTTCCGGCCATTCGCAGGGGAAACGCGCGACGCGCCCGAGGCCCGCGTTACGTTACATCCGTGAAGCATTTCGCGTCGTCGCGCCGTTTCGGGCGCCCGACGCCGTCCACCTCGCGCCCGTAGATACCCTCCTCGATCGCCTGCGCAATCCAGTCCCGACGGGACTCGCCGACCGACGGCGGATCGCGGCTCAACATTGCTCAACAATCGTCTGGCGGCGCTGGTACGGAATCTGCATTCCGTTCGGGCAGAAGCCGCGCGCGGGACTGCGCGGACATGATTCACCCTCGGGCGCGTCCGCGGATACGCCCGTACGTATGCACACGCAACGAGGCTCTTCATGGATGCGCAGCCCAACTCGTCCGATTCGTCGTTCCAGCTCTTCCTCGCGAAGGTGCTCGAACAGCCGCTGCCCGACTGGACCGAAAAACAGCAGATGGAACTCGAGATGGCACGCACGCTGTCGACGCAAATGGTCACGCTCGCCGAAGACATGCGCGGCCGCGCGCCCGATCTCGCGCGCTGCCTCGTGCTGCTCCGCTACGCGAAGGTGCTCGACTTCATGCTGACGTCGCTCGCCGCGCACCGCGACATTCATCCGCAGACGCTGCGCACGCTGTTCCGGCTCGCGAACCTGAAGGTCGACGACGCCTATCCGGTGTGAGCCGGCGCAACGGATCGCGCGTCGCGCACGGCCGTCGCGGCAACCCAACCCATCCCGCACACGCGCGCCCCGACTGTCCCTCCACGTAAACGGAGGTACAATCGCGCGCCATGAACGCACTTCGCCGCTTCCTGCTCCGGCCAGGCGTCGCGCGACGGTGGCTGTGGGGGTTCCTCCTCGTGACGCTGCTGTCCCGCGCGCTGATGTCGGGCGCCGTGATGCTCGATCCGGACGGTCCGGATGCGGGCTCGGTGGTGCTGTGTTCGGGCCGCGGCCCGCTGATCGTCACCGGCGCCGCGCTGGCCGCCCGCTTCGATGCGGGCGCGCCGATCACGCCGGCCAACGATGCGCGCGCGCTCGCCGATGCACTGAAGCATGACGCGCACGCCGACCAGGCGGCGTCCTCCGACAACGGCGACAGCCTGTGCGCATTCGGCGCCGCACTGTTCACCGCGCTCGCGTCGTTCGTGCTGCTGGTGCTGCTGTTTCCCGCAGCGCCGCCGCGGCGCTTCTTCATTCGCTTCGACGGTCTTCCATTCGTGCGATCGATATTCGACGATCGCCCGCCCTCCCGCGCCCCTCCTTTGTTCTGCTGAACGTTTTGCCCCGTGACGCGCGCACGTCGACGTGCATGCGCGTTCACGCCGTTCGTTTCGCCCTGACCTGATTCACGCGTTCACCCGAATGCCCGCATCGCGCGGGCGACGCCGCCCTGCGCACCGTTTGCGCAGCTGCCGCGCCGCCCGCCGCGGCGATGCACGCATGCGGGTGCGACGCACGTCGACCGCAGCCGGCCCCCGCCGGTCGCGCCGCTCGACGCACCCGAGGAGTTCACACCATGTCGACCACCGTCGATCGGGCCATCTCGCCCGCCCGTTCCGCCAGCGCCGGTTATCGGACGCTCTGGCGCTGGCATTTCTACGCCGGCCTGTTCGTGATGCCGTTCCTCGTGATCCTCGCGATCACGGGCACGCTCTACTGCTTCCAGCCGCAGATCGAACCGCTGCTGTATCCGCACCGGCTGGTCGTCGAACCGCGCGCGACGCCGCGGCTCGATGCCGACACGCTGCTCGCCCGCGCACGCACCGCGATGCCGGCCGGCGCCACGCCGGTGTCCGTGCAGGTCGCCACCGCGCCGGACCGCAGCGCCGAGTACGTATTCCGGCTGCGCGACGGCAGCCGCGAGAGCGTGTACGTGAACCCGTACGACGGCAGCGTGCTCGGCACGCTGAGCGTCGAGAACCGCTTCATGCAGGTCGACCGAATGCTGCATCGCAAGCTGCTGCTCGGCAAGACCGGCGAGTTGCTGATGGAGCTCGCCGCCTGCTGGACCTTCGTGATGATCGGCACCGGCGTCGCGCTGTGGTGGCCGCGCGGGGCGGCCCGCGTCGGGCGCGCGCTGCGGCCCGACCTGTCGCTGCGCGGCCGGCCGCTGTGGAAGAGCATTCACGCGTCGGCCGGCATCTGGCTCGCGGCCGGCACGGTCGCGTTCATCCTGACGGGGCTGCCGTGGTCGGGCTCGTGGGGCAAGAATTTCAAGGCGCTCGCCGCGACCGTGAACCTCGGCGCGCCGGAAGGCGCGTGGGGCGGCGAGTCGATCCGCTCGACGCGCCCGGGTGCCGCCGTGACGGCCGGGCAGGCGCCTGCGCAGGCGGCCATGCCGTCCGGCCATCACCACGATTCCGGCGAATCGATGCCGGGAATGGTGATGGACGACCTGCCGTTGCCGCAAACGCCGTGGGCGGTCGGCAACGTGCCCGTGCCGCATTCGCCGTCGGCGCCGGCCCCTGCGCCGCTGCCGCTGGCCCGCGCGATCGCGATCGTCGCCGGGCTCGGCGTAACGAGCGGCTACACGCTCGCGTTGCCGTCCGGCGCGGATGGCGTGTTCACCGCGTCGTACTTTCCGGCCGACCCGAAGGCCGAACGCACGATCTATGTCGACCAGTACAGCGGCGCCGTCCTGAAGGACATCCGCTACGACGACTACGGCGCGGTATCGAAAGCCGTGTCGTACGGCACGTCGCTGCACATGGGCCGTTATTTCGGGCTCGCGAATCAGATCCTTTGCGCGGTGTTGTCGCTCGGGCTGGCCGCGATGGCCGTCACGGGTACCGTGATGTGGTGGAAACGCCGCCCGGCCGGGAAGCTGGGCGCACCGTCGCGCGAACGCGGCACGCCGCCGATGCGCGGCTGGGTCGCCGGGCTCGTGCTGCTCGGCATCGTTTTCCCGTTGATGGGGCTGACGCTCGTCGCGGTCTGGCTGCTCGACCGGCTGCTGTTCGGCCGCGCGGCCCCGGCCGCAGCGTGATCGACGCAAGCACCTCCCCCATTCGAAGGAAACCGAAACAATGAAGTTCAGATCGATGCTGCCCGCTGCCGTTCTCGCGGCGCTCTCGCCGGCCGGGCACGCACAAGCACAGGAAAGCGGCGGCGACGGCGCCGGCGCCACGCTCGCACCGATTCGCGTCGACGCGCAGAAGGCACCCGCACTGACGCAACCGCTCGACACCGGCAGCCATCTCGGGCTGTCGCCGCTCGAAACGCCCGCGAGCGTCGAGCAGATCGGCCGCGCGACCCTCGACACGCGCGGCGACAGTTCGATCGTCGACGCGGTAAGCCGCGCCGCCGGCATCAGCGCGTCGCCGCATCCCGGCAACGGCGATTCGGAGCTCGCCGCGCGCGGCTTCGTCGGCGCGTCGTCGGTCACGCAGCTCTACGACGGCGTGCGCCCGTACGGCGCGATCGGCGTCACGTTCCCGTTCGACACGTGGTCGGTCGACCATATCGACGTGCTGCGCGGCCCCGCTTCGGTAATCTACGGCGAAGGCGCGATCGGCGGCGTGGTCAACATCGTGCCGAAGAAGCCGACGCGCACGCCGATCCGCAATGAGTTGCAAGTCGGCGGCGGCACCGAAGGCACGGCGCGCGCCGCGTTCGGCAGCGGCGGCGCGATCGGCGACAAGCTGTCGTACCGCTTCGACATCAGCGGCAACCGCTCGTCGAACTGGGTCGATCGCGGCGACTCGCGCAACCTGTCGGTGTCGGGCGCGCTGCGCTACGACGTGACGCCCGACCTGTACGTGACGGCGTCGTACGCGCAGGGCTTCCAGCATCCGATGCGGTATTTCGGCACGCCGCTCGTCGGCGGCGCGCGCGATCGCGCGCTCGACGAGAAGAACTACAACGTCGGCGACGCCGACATCGCGTTCCGCGACAGCTGGGCCACCGTATCGGCGAACTGGCAGCCGAGCGACGGCCTGAACGTGACGAGCACGCTGTACCGGATGAAGAGCAATCGTCACTGGAAGGATGCGGAGTACTACACGTACGTGCCGTCGAGCGCGCAGGTGCGGCGCAGCAGCTACACCGAGATCTTTCACGATCAGGAACAGTACGGCAACGTGACGACGGCCACCGTCGACAGCGCGCTGTTCGGGATGCGCAACACGTTTTCGGCGGGCGTCGAGTTCAACCACACGACGTTCCAGCACGACAACAACTCGCCGTATTCGGGCACGTCGACGGTCGATCCGCTCGACTTCGATCCGCGCGGTTTCATCAATACGGCCGGTACATTTCCGAAGTACCGCAGCCAGTCGAACCAGTACGCGCTGTTCGCGGAGAATCGGCTCGCGATCACGCCGCGCTGGTCGGTGATCGGCGGGCTGCGCTACGACCATGCGAGCGTGAACCGCGACGATCTCGTGAACGGCGGCGCATTCACGAAGGTGTTCGCGAACACGGGCTGGCGCGTCGGCACCGTATACGACGTGCGGCCCGGCCTCGCCGTGTACGGCCAGTATTCGGTCGCGGCCGATCCGGTCAGCTCGCTGCTGTCGCTGAATGCGTCGAAGGCGAACTTCACGCTCGCGACCGGCCGGCAGATCGAGATCGGCGTGAAGCAGTCGTTCCTCGACGGCAACGCGGAATGGACGCTGGCCGCGTACCGGATCGTGAAGAGCAATCTCCTGACGGCCGACCCGGCGAACCCGAACCAGTCGATCCAGGTCGGCCAGCAGTCGTCGCGCGGGCTGGAGGCGACGGTCGGTGCGGAGATCGCGAAGGATTGGCGCGTCGATGCGAACGTATCGATCCTGCGCGCGAAATACGACGATTTCCAGCAGTCGTCCGGCGACGCGACCGTATCGCGCGCGGGCAACGTGCCGATGTCGGTGCCGCAGCGTCTGGCGAACCTGTGGGTGAGCTGGCGCTTCGCGCCGGACTGGACGGGCATCGCGGGCGTCAAGTACGTCGGCAAGCGGTTCGCCGATACCGCGAACCGGCTCGCCATGCCGTCGTACACGACCGTCGACCTGGGCCTCGCGTGGCGGCCGCGCAAGGACACGACGATCACCGCCCGCGCGTACAACGTGTTCAACCGTCGCTACGTGCAGTCCGCGTACTACAACGAGACGCAGTATCTGCTCGGCAACGATCGGCGGTTCGAGGTGCTCGCGAACTACCGGTTCTGATGCGGCGCGCCGCCACGCAACGCGCGCGCCGCCCCGTGCGCGGCGGCGGGTCGGTCAGCCTCCGGTATCGCCGCGGCCAACCTGGACGCATCGATCAAGTACGCGGCCCCGCCATCCACTTCCGGTAGCGTCGCGTCTGGCACTGCGCGGCCAGTTGCTGCTTCACCAGCGCGCGCAGCGGCGACACCCGCGGGTGCGTGCGACGCCCTTCGCTGAGCCGCGTGAGCTGGAACTTGACGACGGCCATGTTCGCCAGCGCGCCCAGCGCCTTGTTCTTCCACCGGATCGGCGCCAGCACCGGCGCGCTGTCCTTGCCGGCGCGCCAGTCGCGCGGCAGGTTCGGGTCGATCGACAGCGCGGTCGCGATGCCGACCATCGCCACGCCGCTGTTCACGACCTGCTCGGCCACCGCACGACGCCGGATCCCGCCCGTGACCATCAGCGGCATGCGCGCGACGGCCGTGATGTCGCGCGCGAATTCGAGGAAATACGCTTCGCGCGCGAGCGTGCGCCCGTCGCGCGCCTCGCCCTGCATCGCCGGCACTTCATAGCTCCCGCCCGACAGTTCGACGAGATCGACGCCGAGCGGATTCAGCAATTCGACCACGCGCTTCGCGTCATCCGCGCTGAAACCGCCGCGCTGGAAATCGGCCGAATTCAGCTTCACCGCGACGGCGAAGGCCGGCGATACCGTCGCGCGCACCGCCTTCACGATATCGAGCAGCAGGCGTGCGCGATTCTCGATGCTGCCGCCCCATCGATCCTGCCGGCGGTTCGTCAGCGGCGACAGGAACTGGCTCAGCAGATAGCCGTGCGCCGCATGCACCTGCACGCCGGTGAAACCGCTTTGCTCCGCGAGCTGCGCGGCACGCACGAAGCGCTGCTGCACGTCGGCGATATCGGCCGCCGTCATTTCCTTCGGCACTGGAAACTGCTTCGACAACGCGCCGAGCGCGAGCGGCACGGCCGACGGCGCGAGCGTCGTCTGGCCGAGCGCCGCCTGCATCTGGCGCCCCGGGTGATTGATCTGCATCCACACGTGCCCGCCGCCCGAGCGGGCGATCCGCGCCCAGCGGCGGAAACGGTCGAGATGCGCGTCGCTTTCGAGCACGACGCCGTTCGGCCCCGTCATCGCGCGGCCGTCCACCATCACGTTGCCGGTCAGGATCAGGCCGGCCTGACCGTCGGCCCACGCCTGGTACAGGCGCAGCAACGCATCGGACGGCGCGTGGTCCGCATCGGCCATGTTTTCTTCCATCGCGGCCTTGGCCAGACGGTTCGGAATCACCGCCCCGTTGGGCAGTGTGAGGGGCGCAAACAGATTCATGGTGGCAGATCCTCGATTGACGATGGCCCACGATAACTTTAAAGTCAACTTTAAGGTCAAGCCTTTTTGGAGTCCCCATGAAAATCGGCGAACTGGCGAAGGCGAGCGGCCTCGCGGCGTCGCGCATCCGCTTCTACGAAGCGAGCGGCCTGCTCGAACCGGCCCGCCGGCAGGCAAACGGCTATCGGGAATACGGGCCGGAAGCGTTGACGCGGCTCGCGATCATCGACCGCGCGCAGCGCGCGGGCTTCGCGCTCGACGAGATCCGCGCGGTGCTGCCGCCCGATCTCGGCGCATGGCCGCGCGACGAACTGCTGGTCGCGCTGCGGCACAAGGTCGGCGAAATCGCGCTGCTCGAACGGCGGCTCGCGCAGAACCGGCAGCATCTGGAAACGCTGATCGACGCGATCGAGAACAAGCCGGCGGGCGAGGATTGCGCGGGCGCCGCGCAACGGATGCTCGACCGGCTGTGCGAGCAGGCCAGCGAGCCGCTGGAGCCGGCGCCCGTGGTGCGGCCGGCGCGCAAGCGGGCGTGATGGATTGTGCCGTGGGATTACGCTGCTCATCCATCGATCGATGCGCGCCGCGGCCTGAAACACGATGTGGCGCGGTTGCCGCGCTTTGCTTACGTCGCAGGTAATCGACGCGCGCCGCCCGCGCCACGATCATGGCTCCAACGACTCTCGAACCGCATCCCGCCAAGGAGCCTGCCATGACCGCCTACGCCATCGCCCACCTGCACGACGTCGACATGTGCGACGACATCGTCGAATACCTCGAACGCATCGACGGCACGCTTGCGCCGTACGACGGCCATTTCGTGATTCACGGCGCACGGCCCGAAGTACGCGAAGGTGTATGGCGCGGCGATCTGATCGCGATCGCGTTTCCCGACCTCGACACGGCGCGCGAATGGTACGAATCGGAGGCGTACCGGCAGATCCAGCCGCTACGCGCACGGCACGCGAGCGGCCCGCTGATCCTGATCGACGGCGTCGACGAGCGGCACAAGGCGACCGACATTCTGCGTTGATGCCTGACGCAGGCGACGCTTACGACGCCTTCCGCTCCATCGGCTCGCCCACGACGAAGCCGCCGCCCTGGAACCGCTGCGCGGGATCGTCGTACTCGGCGGTCGGCGCCGTCACCGGAAACAGTCCGGCGAACTGCTCGGAGCTGTCGCGCGGGCGGAAGCCGAGGAAGCCGGCCTTCGTGTTGTCCCACCACTTCACCGGGTTGTCCGACGCGCCGTACACGATCGCGTGGCCGACACGATTCGTCAGCAGCGAGCAGCGCACGAGCTCGATGAAATCGCGATAGCTGAGGAACGTGACGAGCATGCGCGGGTTCTTCGGCACCTCGAACGACGAGCCGATCCGCAGGCAGACGGTTTCGATCCCGAAGCGATCGAAGTAGTAGCGCGACAGCGATTCGCCGAAGCACTTCGTCACCCCGTACAGGCTGTCGGGGCGCAGCGGCGAATCGGCATCGAGCACTTCGGTGACCGGATGAAAACCGATCGCATGATTCGAGCTCGCGAACACGACGCGCTTCACGCCGTGCTTGCGCGCGGCTTCGTACAGGTTGTACGTGCCGGTGATGTTCGCGCCGACCAGATCGTCGAACGGCGCATCGACCGAAATGCCGCCGAGGTGAACGATCGCGTCCACGCCGTCGACGAGCTGCATCACGGCCGGCCGGTCGGCCAGGTCGACCACGCGGATTTCTTCATGCGCGGCCGCGTCGCCCAGCGCCGCGATATCACTGACACGCACGACGTCGGCCCAGTCGGCGAGCGCGCCGCGCAACTGGCGGCCGAGGTTGCCGGCCGCGCCCGTCAGCAGCAGGCGGCCGAACGGTTTGCGCGCGGCGGTGGATGAGGCGTTCATCGAATCTCCTTGAATCGATCTCAATCGGAAAACGTTTTCCAACTATACGCGGCCGGGGCGCCGAACGTCAATGGCCGAACCGCTCGCAGCCATCCGCACTTTCCCGATATCGACCGCTGGCCGCGCGCCGGATTTTTCTGCCACAATCCGGCGTTATCGAACGAAAACGTTACCCTGCGGATGAAAAAAGTTTCCCCGACGATCCGCGACGTGGCCGCGGAAGCCGGCGTGTCGGTCGCGACGGTATCGAAGTACGTGAACGGCACGCAGCGCTTCTCGCCGACCGTCGAGGCACGACTGAAGGAGGCCATCGAGCGGCTCGGCTACCGTTCGAACCCGCTCGCGCGCTCGATGATCACCGGCCGCACGCGCACCATCGGCCTCGTGATCCTCGACATCAGCAACCCGCACTTCACGAACGTGGTGAAAGGCGCGAACCGCGTCGCGCTGCAGCACGACTACACGCTGCTGCTCGTCGATACCGAGGAGAGCCAGGCGCGCGAACGTTCGCTGATCGAGGCGCTCGCGCAGCGCGTCGACGGGCTGATCGTCAGCACGCGGATGCCCGACGAGGAAGCCGGCTGGATGCTCGACCTCAACAAGCCGCTCGTGCTGCTGCGTCGCAGCCCCGGCCTGCCGATTCCGAGCGTCGGCATCGACAACCGGCTGTCGACCTACATGCTCGCGCGCCACCTGCTCAACCTCGGCCATACGCGCATCGCGTATCTCGGCTTCGGCACCGCGCGCGTGAACGACGAACGGATCCAGGGCGCGCGCGACTGCCTCGCCGAAGCCGGGCTCACGCTCGACGTGCACGACGCGCATGCGCCGACCGCCGAGGCCGGCGAGCGCGCGTGCTCGCGCGTGATGCTCGGGCCGCAGCGCCCGCAGGCCGTGATCTGCTACAACGACCTGATCGCGCTCGGCTTCATGAAGGAGGCCGCGTCGCTCGGCTTCCGGCTGCCGCAGGACGTGTCCGTCGCCGGCATCGACAACGTGCCGTACGGCGCATACGCGGCGCCCGCGCTGACGACCGTCGACATCCAGAGCGAGAACATGGGCGAGCTCGCGATGCAGAAGCTGATCGACGCGCTCGCCGGGCGCACCGACGCGAGCTATTCGACGTTCGAGCCGCGGCTGATCATGCGCGCGTCGACGGCCGCGGCCGGCTGACGCGGTCGCGCCCCGTCACCGCCCCGAACGCAAAAAACGCGCCGTCCGAGGCGGCGCGTTCGTTTGCAACGACGCGATTCATGCGTCGAGTTTCGCGGGCTTCATCTTCGGCACGAGCACGTGCATCACGGCCAGCGCGATCAGGTAGGCCGACGCGCCGATCGCGAACAGCACCCAATAGTGGCCGGTGCGCTGCAGCACCTGGCCGATCACTTCCGAGAACAGCACGCCGCCGATCGAGCCGGCCATCCCGCCGATGCCGACCACCGACGCGACCGCGCGGCGCGGAAACAGGTCGGACGCGGTCGTGAACAGGTTCGCCGACCAGCCCTGATGCGCGGCGGCGGCGAGGCCGACGATCAGGACTGCGATCCACAGGCTCTGCACCTGCGACACGAACGCGATCGGCAGCACGCAGCAGGCGCAGATCAGCATCGCCGTCTTGCGCGCACGGTTCACGCTCCAGCCCGCGCGCAGCAGCATCGACGACAGCCAGCCGCCGCCGATGCTGCCGACCGTCGTCAGCGCATAGATGCAGACGAGCGGCAAACCGATGTGCTGCATGTCCATCCCGCGCGACTCGTTGAGCCACTTCGGCAGCCAGAACAGGTAGAACCACCACACCGGGTCGGTCAGGAACTTGCCGACCAGGAATGCCCACGTCTCGCGCTTGCGGATGAGTTCGCCCCAGCGCGGCGCGCCGGCGTTCGCATTCGCCGCGTCGAGCGCTTCGGCTTCGTCGCGCGGCTCGTCGTACTCCGCCGCGAGCGCGCGCGTGTCGGCCGTGCGATACATCACCAGCCACACCGCGAGCCACACGATGCCGATCGCGCCGATGATCACGAACGCCGCGCGCCAGCCGTAGGCCACGGCGATCGCCGGAATGATCGCCGGCGCGAACACCGCGCCGATGTTCGCGCCCGAGTTGAAGATGCCGGTGGCGAGCGCGCGTTCGCGGCGCGGGAACCATTCGGCCGTCGTCTTGATCGCGGCCGGAAAGTTGCCGCCCTCGCCGATGCCGAGCAGCGCGCGCACGAACGCGAACCCCGTCACCGAGCCGACCGCCGCGTGCAGCATCGCGGCGATGCTCCACACCAGCATCGCCACCGCGTACGACACGCGCGTGCCGAGCCAGTCGACGATGCGCCCGAAACCGAGCAGGCCCAGCGCATAGAACGCCGAAAACGCCATCACGATGCGGCCGTACTGCACCTGGCTCCAGCCGATGTCGTGCTGGAGCATCGGCGCGAGCAGGCCGAGGATCTGCCGATCCATGTAGTTGATGACGGTCGCGAAAAACAGCAGTGCACAGACGGTCCAGCGGTAGCGGCTGGCAACCGCGCGCACGGCGCCGACGACGGCAGTGGGCATGAATGTCTCCGATGCGCGGTCGCGCCCGTCGCGCCGCACGAAGTTCGTTGACCGGCGACCGGCGCCGGGGCGAACGGCGGCGCGCGGCTGCGCACGGCACGTTTCGCCGATCCGTCTGGAAAACGTTTTTCAAAGAATAAGTGTGTGCCGGGGCCGTGTCAGTCGGGGATTTCGATGAGTCATCTCAAATTGGCCGTGGTAAAAGAGACGACTGTTCCGCAGATTGGCATTAACCGTTTTTCCCCTGATTTTCCCGCAGGGCCCGGCGGCCGCGCGGCCGCGCGGCGGCGGAGACACATGTCCGATTCCAGCCAGAATCGGCGGCGCGGATGGTTTACAGTCGTCCCATGCGCCTCGATCCCGACACCTGCTACGACGCCCTGCTTTCGCGCAACCGCCGCTTCGACGGCTGGTTCTTCGTCGGCGTGGCGACGACCGGTGTGTACTGCCGCCCCGTCTGCCCGGTGAAGCCGCCGAAGGCGCGGAACTGCAGCTACTACCCGAGCGCCGCGGCCGCCGAGAAGGCCGGCTTCCGGCCCTGCATGCGCTGCCGCCCCGAGCTCGCGCCCGGCCACGGGCTGCTCGACCTGTCCGGCAATCTCGCCGACGCGGCCGCGACGCTGATCGACGACGGTTTCCTGAACGCGCATTCCGTCGATGCGCTCGCACAGCGCGTCGGCGTGACCGAACGCCATCTGCGCCGCATCTTCGGTATGCAGTTCTGCGTGTCACCGGTCGAGTTCGCGCAGACGCAGCGGCTGCTGATGGCCAAGCGGCTGCTGACCGATACCGCGCTGCCGGTGGCCGTCGTCGCGTCGACGGCCGGGTTCGGCAGCGTGCGGCGCTTCAACGACCTGTTCCGCCAGCGCTACGGCCTCAATCCGCTGCGACTGCGTAAAGGGGCAGATGCATCGGCCGACGGCGACATGACCTTCCCGCTGCCGTACCGGCCGCCGTTCGCATGGGCCGACCTGATGCGTTTTCTCGCGCAGCGGCAGATCGATGGCGTCGAGCGGATCGACGCGCAGCGTTATGCGCGCGTCGTCGACCTGCCGGCCCGGAACGGCGGCCGCCGCTTGGCCGGCTGGCTGTCCGTCGCGCACGTGCCGCAGCGCTTCGCGCTGGCCGTCACCGTGTCGCCCGCGCTCACGCCGGTCGTGCCGGCCGTGCTCGCACGCGTGCGCCGGCTGTTCGATCTCAACAGCCGCCCCGACGTGATCGATGCGCATCTCGGCGATCTCGCAAGCGGGGCGCCGGGTCTGCGCGCGCCCGGCGCGTTCGACGGCCTCGAGATTGCGATTCGTGCCATCGTGGGCGAACAGCTTGCGGCCGCGCAAGCGGATACGCCGTCGCTCGCACGGATCGCGGCACGCTTCGGTCACCCGGTCGACGGCGCGCCGCCGGGCCTCACGCATGCACTGCCCTGCGCCGCGACGCTGGCCATGCTGCCGCCTTCGGCCCTCGAGACGATCGGCATCGAGCGCGACACCGCACGCGCGATCGTGTCGCTCGCCCGCGCCGTCGACGACGGCACGCTCGCGCTCGAACCGATGGCGCCGCTCGATGCGACGCTCGCCGCGCTGCGCGCGCTGCCCGGCTTCGACGAACGCGCGGTGCAGTACGTCGCGATGCGCGCGATGGCATGGCCGAACGCATTCCCCGCCGACGACGCATGGCTGCCCGCCCGCACCGAACCCGCGCGCGGGCAGTCCTCCGCGCCGCACGCGGCGGCGCGCTGGGCGCCGTGGCGCGCGTATGCCGCATTGCATGCATGGCGCCTTCATGGAGAGATGTCGCGATGACTCCCGCTCACCTGATTCCGAGCCCGCTGGGCGACATCGCCGTGCGCATCGAGGACGACGTGCTGACCGGCCTGTACTTCGTCGGTCAGAAATACTTCCCGTCGCTGGCGATCGTGCGCGAAGCGGACGCACTCGCCACGTCGCCGGTCGCACGCCGGGTCGCGGAAGAAATCGCCGAGTACTTCACCGGCGCACGCGATACGTTCTCGGTGCCGATCCACCTGCGCGGCACTGCGTTTCAGCGACGGGTATGGCAGGAACTGCTGGCGATCCCGTTCGGCGAACTCGTGTCGTACGGCGACATCACCGAGCGCATCGGGCTGCCGATGAGCGGCGCGCGCGCCGTGGGCGGCGCGGTCGGCCGCAATCCGGTGTCGATCATCGTGCCGTGCCATCGCGTGGTCGGCGCATCGGGCAGCCTGACCGGTTATGCGGGCGGCATCGATCGCAAGCGCGCGCTGCTGTCGCTCGAAGGCGCCGGGTTCTCGCGCGGCGCGCACCATCCGGTGCAGCAGGCGCTGGCGTTCTGATATTCCGCGTTTCGAATTGGGCCCGCGTCGTACGATCTAGCCGCCGCTACGCTTGCGCATCGCATGCGCAACCCGCGCGTTCGCTTCGAATTTCGCGCGATGCGTCGAGAAAAACGTACGCACGTTGCGGACGTTCGACGCGCCGGTGAACAGCCGCCGCGCGAATTCGTCGTATTCGGCGACATCGGCCAGATCCGCGATCACGACGAAATCGGGCCCCGGCGACACGCGATAACACTGCGTGACGGCCGGCTCCGCGCACACGTACGCTTCGAACGCGTCGTAGTCCTCGGCCGTCTGCCGGTCGAGGCTGATCTCGATCAACGCGGTGACGGCCGTGCCGATCGCGACCGGGTCGAGCACCGCGACCTGCCGACGGATCACGCCGGCCTCCGTCAGCCGCCGCACGCGGCGCATGCAGGTGGGCGGCGACGATAGCGCGCGCTCGGCAAGTTGAAGGTTCGAGACCGACGCGTCGTCCTGCAGGATCGCGAGGATGCGCAGGTCGAGCTCGTCGAGGGTGATGCCGGCCATTGGCCACTCCTTCCGGTCAGCGGGGTGAAATTTAATTTCAATATGATAACCTATCCGCTATTCATTTCATTTATCATCTATTTTTGAAATTAAATTCCATTCAACTGCTTCTACCATCGCTCTCACTGATCCAGACGGGACATTTACGGAGCGCGATATGTGTGGAATTGTCGGGGCAGTTGCCCAGCGGGACATCCTGCCGAACCTGGTCGACGGCTTGAAGCGGCTCGAATACCGCGGCTACGATTCGTGCGGCGTCGTGGTCTACCGCGACCGCGCGCTGGCGCGCGCCCGCAGCGTCGATCGTGTCGCGAACCTGCAGCGCGACATCGCCGCGCAGGGGCTGTCCGGTTACACGGGCATCGCGCATACGCGCTGGGCCACGCATGGCGCGCCCGTCACGCTCAACGCACATCCGCACTTCTCGCCGAGCGACGCCAACGCGCGCATCGCGCTGTCGCACAACGGGATCATCGAAAACTGCGATCGGTTGCGTGCGGAACTGCAGGCGCACGGCTATGTGTTCGCGAGCCAGACCGACAGCGAGGCGATCGCGCACCTGATCGATCACCTGTACGACGGCGACCTGTTCGACGCGGTCCGGCGTGCGGTCGCGCGACTGCGCGGCAGCTATGCGATCGCGGTGATGTGCCGCGACGAGCCGCACCGGATCGTCGGTGCGCGCGACGGGATGCCGCTCGTGGTCGGGGTCGGCGAAGGCGAGAATTTTCTGGCGTCCGACGCGATTGCGCTGTCCGGCATCACCGATCGCATTGCGTACCTGGAAAACGGCGACGTCGCCGATATTCAACTGCATCGCTACTGGATCGTCGACGCGGCCGGCCAGCGCGTCGAGCGCACGGTGCAACGCGTCGCCGCGCATAGCGGCGCGGCCGATCTCGGATCGTATCGCTACTACATGCAGAAGGAGATCTTCGAGCAGCCGCAGGCCGTGGCCGATACGCTGCTCGACGTTTCGTCGATCATGCCGGAGCTGTTCGGCGACGGCGCGTGGCGCGTGTTCAACGACGTCGATTCGGTGCTGCTGCTCGCGTGCGGCGGCAGCTATCACGCGGCGCTGACGGCGAAGTACTGGATCGAGAGCATCGCGAAGCTGCCGGCGAGTGTGGAAATCGCAAGCGAGTTTCGTTATCGCGACGGTGTGCCGAATCCGCGCACGTTGGTGGTTGCGGTGTCGCAAAGCGGTGAAACGGCTGACGTGCTCGGCGCGGTGCATGTCGCGAAGCGCAGCGGGATGACGCACACGCTCGCGATCTGCAACGTCGCGACGAGTGCGCTGATGCGCGAATGCGCGCTGCAATTCGTGACGCGCGCGGGAGTCGAGATCGGCGTGGCGTCGACGAAGGCGTTTACGACGCAGCTCGTTGCGCTGTTCCTGCTGACGCTGTCACTGGCGCAGGTGCGCGGGCGATTGAGCGACGATGAAGAAAAGGAGCATCTGCGCGCGCTGCGGCATCTGCCCGATGCGATGTCGAAGGTGCTCGCGCTGGAACCGCAGATCATGGCGTGGTCGGAGTTGCTCGCGCGACGCGACAACATGCTGTTTCTCGGGCGCGGGATGCATTATCCGATCGCGCTCGAAGGGGCGCTGAAGATGAAGGAGATTTCGTATATTCATGCGGAGGCTTATCCGGCGGGGGAGCTGAAGCATGGGCCGCTGGCGCTCGTCAGCAATGAAATGCCGGTGATCGCGGTTGCGCCGAACGACATGCTGCTCGAGAAGCTCAGGTCGAACATGTATGAGGTCAGTGCGCGGAATGGGCGGCTGTTCGTGTTCGCGGATGTGGACTGCGGGATCGTGCCGAGCGAAGGGATCGAGGTGATTCGGCTCAACGAGTATTACGGACCGTTGTCGCCGATCTTGCATACGGTGCCGATGCAACTGCTCGCGTATCACGCGGCGCTGGCGCGGGGGACGGATATCGATAAGCCGAGGAATCTGGCTAAGTCGGTGACGGTGGAGTGAGGGGTGTTTTCCCCTTGTCAGCTGTTCGTGAGAAATGAAAGCATTCCGTGACCTCTTGGAAAAGCGTTCCGCGGAAGGGGGCAAAATTGCCTCAAGCCCTTGCTGAACAGGGCGCGGAACGCTTTTAATTTGCATCCTCTATCGAGCACAAAATCGGTGCTATCGACTTCCGGTTTCGAGAGAAATTGCAGGGTGGAGCCTCCACGAAACGCCCCTTCTCCCCGGTATAGGTACGCCGCCCCGCCCCCCCACACTGCAGATTCGCTCAAAAGATGTGGACTTCGGTTAATCCCATCTATGCTACGTAGGCTAGCAATTCGGGCAATGACCGCGTGCCGGCCCACTGGTCGTGGGCGAGCACGTCAATATTGTGCGTTGCCGTTAGGCATGGAGTTCAAGGCAAGGTACATTGTGCACTATAATGGGAATTACGCTCGATGGTTCTCAATTTATGCAAACGCGCAGGCAATTTACCGGAAAACACTCGAATCAATAACGCCTCGAATTGTAAATTCATTTCAGTGACTCGATATGAAAATATTTGAGAAAATCGCAGCACTCATCTTTTTAATGGCGATTTCGTACGGCGCATACGCCTCCGCCGAAGTATGTAAGAACGAATTAAAGGAGTTGGTTGTACCCCCGCTTGAGCATGTTGCAATGAACAAGAAGGACATCCAAGCTGATATCGAGGATGTATCTGATGGAGTCTATAGCGTCAGACTGTATGTCGCTGCGGACAGCCCCGACAACCTCGATAAACAAGTGGCCATCGGCTGGGTGAATTTGGATACAAATTCGATGAAGGCGCTGGACGTGACGCGAGACCCAGATCATCCGGACGTGCTAAAGGTAAATGAAGAAAAATACCGAAAATTCATTTCTGACTGTATTCGAAAACCATCGAAGGCGACTTCGAACTGCGAAGAACTCAATAAGAATGCGTCGCAGACTGCTACTGCCATACCTCATTCGGAAGGTGGGATGGTAGTCATAGGAGGCGGTAGGCTTCAGTTTTACTCAGCGCCAGATTACTCGTGCAAATTGCCAGGAGTCTTTATTTTGACTGGACAGTCCGTCGATGCGTACACCAGCTATCACGGATTCACGTCGGTCGCTTATCAGAATTCAAAGAAGGCCCCCCCGTTCGAGGTTGGGTAAGCAGTAACCGACTGCGGGGCAACGGCCTTGGCGTTGGTCTGCGGCAATCCGCTGCTAGCGAGCCCGCGAAATGATGAATTGTATTAGCCGGGACTTGATCTGACAGGTAGTCGGGCCGACAAAGAACGAGTCATCAATGGGGGATGAGTTTCTCCT
>NZ_LOVM01000063.1:0-1205 GCF_001523445.1 Burkholderia sp. ABCPW 11
TGCGGTGGACTAGACTAAATCTGACAGTGGTTGGTTTTTCATGCTGGCGCGCATTGGCGCGAAGGGTGTAGCCCGTAGCGGCAATGCGCGCCGCGAACAGCAAGGAGTCCACCATGACTCAGGAGCAGAAGGTAATTCGTGCCAAGGTCGGCATACTCGAGTTGGCCCGGCAGCTCGGCAACGTCAGCCAGGCCTGTCGCGTGATGGGCTACTCGCGCGACAGCTTCTACCGATTTAAGGAACTGTACGATCGAGGCGGTGAAGCTGCGCTGCAGGAGATTTCCCACCACCGGCCGCTGCTCAAGAACCGCGTGGATCCGCAGGTCGAGGCCGCCGTTGTCGAACTGGCCCTCGAATTGCCAGCCTACGGTCAGGTGCGTATCGCCAACGAGATCCTCAAACGGCATGCTCTGTCCGTCTCGCCCCAAGGCGTCCGTAGCATCTGGTTGCGCCACGATCTGGAGACCATGCCGAAGCGCCTGAAGGCCTTGGAAGCCAAGTCCGCCCAGGAGGGGTTGGTACTGACCGAGGCGCAGCTCGTCGCGCTCGAACGAGCCAAGCACGAGAAGGAAGTGCACGGCGAATTCGAGTCCGAATGTCCGGGCTACTGCGGCGCGCAGGATACGTTCTATGTCGGCAGCCTCAAGGGCGTCGGCCGTGTCTACCAGCAAACTTTCGTCGATACCTACTCGAAGGTTGCGTTCGCCAAGCTCTACGATCGCAAGACACCCTTGCCGGCGGCGGACCTGCTCAACGATCGCGTTGTCCCGTTCTTTGACGGCTTCGGCATTCCGCTGCTACGCGTGCTGACAGACCGCGGCACCGAATACTGCGGCAACCCCGAGCATCACGAATACGAGCTGTATCTGGCCTTGGAGGACATCGACCACACCCGAACAAAGGCCAAGTCGCCGCAAACCAACGGGATCGTCGAACGGCTGCACAAGACCATGCTCAACGAGTTCTATCGCATCGTCTTCCGCAAGAAGATCTACGACTCGATCGCGACCTTGCAGACGGACCTTGATGCGTGGCTCGACCAGTACAACAATGAACGAGAGCATCAGGGGCGCTGGTGCTACGGCAAGACGCCGATGCGCACTTTCCTCGATTCGCTCGATCTCGCCAAGGAGAAACTCATCCCCCATTGATGACTCGTTCTTTGTCGGCCCGACTACCTGTCAGATCAAGTCCCGGCTAATACA
>NZ_LOVM01000064.1:0-539 GCF_001523445.1 Burkholderia sp. ABCPW 11
ACCGGCGCCCTGGGTGGCATCGGGGGCGGCGGGACTGGCGGCCTCGGCGGTGTTGTCGGCACGGTAGCGAACACGGCCACGGGGGCAGTCGGAACACTGACTGGCGCACTGGGCGGTGTTGGCGGCGGGACCGGTGGTCTCGGTGGCGTCGTTGGAACGGTGGGCAACGCGGCAAGCGGTGCAGTCGGTACGGTGACGGGGGCGTTGGGTGGTGTCGGCAATCCGACTGGCGGGCTTGGTGGTGTGGTCGGTACGGTAACCGGTGCACTGGGTGGTATCGGTGGTGGCGGGACTGGTGGTCTCGGTGGTGTCGTTGGAACGGTGGGCAACGCGGCAAGCGGTGCAGTCGGTACGGTGACGGGTGCCTTGGGTGGAGTGGGCGATCCGACCGGCGGGCTTGGTGGTGTGGTCGGTACGGTAACCGGTGCCCTGGGCGGCATCGGTGGCGGCGGGACTGGTGGTCTCGGCGGTGTTGTCGGAACGGTAGCGAACACGGCGACGGGTGCGGTCGGAACGCTGACTGGCGCGCTGGGTGGCGT
>NZ_LOVM01000065.1:0-2963 GCF_001523445.1 Burkholderia sp. ABCPW 11
TGGATCGTCGAAGGCGGTCTGCAGGCGGGCGATCACGTGATCGTGCAAGGCGTCGACAAGGTGCGCCCGGGCGCGACCGTGAAGACGGTCCCCGCGCAGCTCGCCCCGGCGGCCGATGCCGCCTCGGGTGCTGCTGCCCCCGCCGCGCCGGCCGCCGCCGGGTCCGGCGCCGCTGCCGCTTCCGGTGCCGCCGCATCGGGCGCCGCGCCGGCGAGTGCTGCCGCTGCTTCGAGCGCGCAATAACAGGGAGCCTGTTTCATGGCAAAGTTTTTTATCGATCGCCCGATCTTCGCGTGGGTGATCGCCATCATCCTGATGCTGGCCGGGGTTGCGGCGATCTTCACGCTGCCGATCGCGCAGTATCCGACGATCGCGCCGCCATCGATCCAGATCACCGCGAACTACCCGGGCGCTTCCGCGAAGACGGTGGAAGACACGGTGACGCAGGTGATCGAGCAGCAGATGAGCGGTCTCGACAACTTCCTGTACATGTCGTCGACGAGTGACGACTCGGGCAACGCGACGATCACGCTGACCTTCGCGCCGGGCACCAACGCCGACATCGCGCAGGTTCAGGTGCAGAACAAGCTGTCGCTCGCGACGCCGGTTCTGCCGCAGGTCGTGCAGCAGCTCGGTCTGTCGGTCACGAAGTCGAGCAGCAGCTTCCTGCTGGTGCTCGCCTTCAACTCCGAAGACGGCAGCATGAACAAGTACGACCTCGCGAACTTCGTGGCGTCGCACGTGAAGGATCCGATCAGCCGGCTGAACGGCGTCGGTACCGTCACGCTGTTCGGCTCGCAGTACGCGATGCGGATCTGGCTCGACCCGAACCGCCTGACCAACTACGGCCTCACGCCGGTCGACGTCAGCTCCGCGATCACCGCGCAGAACGTGCAGATCGCGGGCGGCCAGATCGGCGGCACGCCGGCCACGCCGGGCACCGTGCTGCAGGCGACGATCACCGAATCGACGCTGCTGCAGACGCCCGAGCAGTTCGGCAACATCCTGCTGAAGGTCAACCAGGACGGCTCGCAGGTTCGCCTGAAGGACGTCGCGCAGATCGGCCTCGGCGGCGAAAACTACAACTTCGACACGAAGTACAACGGTCAGCCGACCGCGGCGCTCGGTATCCAGCTCGCGACCAACGCGAACGCGCTCGCGACCGCGAAGGCCGTGCGCGCGAAGATCGACGAGCTCGCACCGTTCTTCCCGCACGGCCTCGTCGTGAAGTACCCGTACGACACGACGCCGTTCGTGAAGCTGTCGATCGAGGAAGTGGTCAAGACGCTGCTCGAAGGTATCGTGCTCGTGTTCCTCGTGATGTATCTGTTCCTGCAGAACCTGCGGGCGACGATCATCCCGACGATCGCGGTGCCGGTCGTGCTGCTCGGCACGTTTGCGATCATGTCGATGGTCGGCTTCTCGATCAACACGCTGTCGATGTTCGGCCTCGTGCTCGCGATCGGCCTGCTGGTCGACGACGCGATCGTGGTGGTCGAGAACGTCGAGCGCGTGATGGCCGAGGAGGGGCTGTCGCCGAAGGAGGCGACCCGCAAGGCGATGGGCCAGATCACCGGCGCGCTCGTCGGCGTGGCGCTCGTGCTGTCGGCGGTGTTCGTGCCGGTGGCGTTCTCCGGCGGCTCGGTCGGCGCGATCTATCGCCAGTTCTCGCTGACGATCGTGTCTGCGATGGTGCTGTCGGTGCTGGTCGCGTTGATTCTGACACCCGCACTGTGCGCGACGATCCTCAAGCCGATCCCGCAGGGCCATCACGAAGAGAAGAAGGGCTTCTTCGGCTGGTTCAACCGCACGTTCAACAACAGCCGCGACAAGTACCACGTCGGCGTGCACCACGTGATCAAGCGCTCGGGCCGCTGGCTCATCATCTATCTGGTCGTGATCGTCGCGGTCGGGCTGCTGTTCGTGCGCCTGCCGAAGTCGTTCCTGCCCGATGAAGACCAGGGCCTGATGTTCGTGATCGTGCAGACGCCGTCGGGCTCGACGCAGGAAACGACCGCGAAGACGCTCGCGAACATTTCCGACTACCTGCTGAAGGACGAGAAGGACATCGTCGAATCGGCGTTCACGGTCAACGGCTTCAGCTTCGCGGGCCGCGGCCAGAACTCGGGTCTCGTGTTCGTGCGCCTGAAGGACTACTCGCAGCGTCAGCATGCGAACCAGAAGGTGCAGGCGCTGATCGGCCGGATGTTCGGGCGCTACGGGAGCTACAAGGACGCGCTCGTGATTCCGTTCAACCCGCCGTCGATTCCCGAACTCGGCACCGCCGCCGGCTTCGACTTCGAGCTGACGGACAACGCCGGTCTCGGCCACGACGCGCTGATGGCTGCACGTAACCAGTTGCTCGGGATGGCGTCGAAGGATCCGACGCTGCAGGGTGTCCGTCCGAACGGCCTGAACGATACGCCGCAGTACAAGGTCAACATCGACCGCGAGAAGGCGAATGCACTGGGCGTGACGGCGGATGCGATCGACCAGACGTTCTCGATCGCGTGGGCGTCGAAGTACGTGAACAACTTCCTCGACACCGACGGCCGGATCAAGAAGGTGTACGTGCAGGCCGACGCGCCGTTCCGGATGACGCCGGAAGACATGAACATCTGGTACGTGCGCAACGGGTCGGGCGGGATGGTGCCGTTCAGCGCGTTCGCGACCGGTCACTGGACGTACGGTTCGCCGAAGCTCGAGCGCTACAACGGCGTGTCGGCGATGGAAATCCAGGGTCAGGCCGCACCGGGCAAGTCGACCGGCCAGGCGATGGCCGCGATGGAAACGCTCGCGAAGAAACTGCCGGTCGGTATCGGCTATTCGTGGACGGGGCTGTCGTTCCAGGAAATCCAGTCCGGCTCGCAAGCGCCGATCCTGTACGCGATCTCGATCCTCGTCGTGTTCCTGTGTCTCGCGGCGCTGTATGAAAGCTGGTCGATCCCGTTCTCGGTGATCAT
>NZ_LOVM01000066.1:0-66193 GCF_001523445.1 Burkholderia sp. ABCPW 11
TCCCACAGGTAGACGCCGTCGGCCTTCACGATCACGCGGCTGCCCGCGCGATTGAGCGCGCCCATGTCCGAGAACGGGTGGATGTGGTGCGCGGCGTCGAGCGCGCGAAAATCGGCGGTCGAGCGCGGCAAAAAAGCTTCGTTTCGATCGGTCATGTTTTCTCCGTCAAACAGCGCCGCACGCTCACACGTGCAGCAGCAGATGCCTGCGTTCCCACGAGCTGATCACGCGGAAGAACGCTTCGTATTCGGTTTCCTTCAACGCCAGGTAGGCCTTCACGAACTTGTCGCCGAGAATGCCGGCGAGCGGCTCGCACGCGGCCATCAGCGAAATGCCTTCCTCGAGATTGCGTGGCAGTTGGTACGGCAGGTCGTAGCCGTCCGATGCGATCGGCTCGGTCGGCGCGAGCTGCTGCATCATGCCGAGATAGCCGGCGGCGAGCGTCGCCGCGAACGCGAGGTACGGGTTGCAGTCGACGCCCGGGATGCGGTTCTCGATGCGCCGCGCGACCGGCGTCGACTGCGGGATCCGGAATCCGACCGTCCGGTTGTCGTAGCCCCACTGCACGTTGATCGGCGCGGCCATGAAGCGCGACAGGCGGCGATACGAATTGATGTACGGCGCGAAGATCGGCATCAGCGCCGGCGTGTACTTCTGCAGCCCCGCCAGATAGCTGTGGAACAGCGGCGATACGGCGCCGTTTTCGTCGGCGAACAGATTGCGTCCGGTGCGCATATCCGCAAGGCTCTGATGAATGTGCATCGCGGAACCCGGCTCGTTTTCCATCGGCTTGGCCATGAACGTCGCATACATGTTGTGACGCAGCGCTGCCTCGCGCACCGTGCGCTTGAACAGGAACACCTGATCGGCCAGCGAGAGCGCGTCGCCGTGCATGAAGTTGATCTCCATCTGCGCGGCGCCGACTTCGTGAATCAGCGTCTCGATATCGAGGCCCTGCATTTCGCAGTACTCGTAGATGTCCTCGAACAGCGGATCGAACTCGTTGACGGCCTCGATCGAATACGACTGGCGGCCCGTTTCCGCGCGCCCCGTACGACCGACCGGCGGACGCAGCGGCAGGTCGGGATCGGCGTTCATGTCGACCAGATAGAACTCGAGTTCCGGTGCGACGACCGGCTTCCAGCCCTTCGCCTCGTACAGGTCGAGCACGCGGCGCAGCACGTAGCGCGGCGAGATCTCGACCGGCGAGCCGTCGAAATGCACGCAATCGTGGATCACCTGCGCGGTCGGATCGACCGCCCACGGGATCAGGCAGATCGTCGACGGATCGGGCACGCACACCATGTCGGGATCGGTCACGCCGGTCAGTGTGCCGTCTTCCGGATAGTCGCCGGTGACGGTCTGCACCATCACGGCCTGCGGCAAGCGCATCGATTCGCCGGATTCGAATTTGTTGCGCGGAATGATCTTGCCGCGCGCGATGCCGGCCATGTCGGGAATGATCGCTTCGACTTCGGTGATACGGTGCTGTCGCAGGAATTCGCTCAGTTCGGGTTGCATGATCGGCCTCGTTCAGTCGATGTCGGATGCGGCAGGCGTCGCGCCGCCGGCCGC
The DNA here is from genome assembly GCF_001523445.1 of Burkholderia sp. ABCPW 11. NCBI lineage: Bacteria > Pseudomonadati > Pseudomonadota > Betaproteobacteria > Burkholderiales > Burkholderiaceae > Burkholderia > Burkholderia sp. ABCPW 11. The sequence continues at coordinate 1,576 of NZ_LOVM01000066.1, forward strand.
ATGAATGCGGTGCGTCATGTGCGCGCGGCACGCCGCGCCGAATGCCGCGAAGATGTCGCGCGACAGCGGCTGCTCCGCGTAGCGCCACTCGGGATGCCACTGCACGCCCAGCGCGAACGCGCGCGCGCCGCGCACGCTGACGGCCTCGACCAGTCCGTCGGGCGCGCTCGCCTCGATCGCGAGCCCCGCGCCCAAGCGCGCGATGCCCTGGTCGTGCAGCGAATTGACCGTCGCCTCGTGCGCGCCGCGCGCGACCCGCTGCAGCAGGCCGCCGGGGGCGAACTGCACGACGTGCGCGGGGCCGTACTGCCGTTCGAGCGGATCGTCCGGCCGTTCGCGATGGTCGTCGAAGCCGGTCGTCGCATGCAGCCGCTGATGCAGCGTGCCGCCATACGCGACGTTCAGCTCCTGCATGCCGCGGCAGATCGCGAGCACGGGCACGCCCGCTTCGATCGCCGCGCAGATCAGCGGCAACGCGGTCGCATCGCGCGCCGGATCGTGCAGCATGTCGGACGCGCTCGCGGCGCCGCCGTAATGATGCGGCTCGACGTTCGAATAGCTGCCGGTCAACAGCAGCCCGTCGATGGCCGCGACGATCGCATCGGCCGGCTGCCGCGCGCCGAGCGCGGGCAGCACGAACGCCAGCGCGCCGGCGCCGTCGACGACGGCGGCGAGGTACTTCTCGCCCGCCGCGTGGTTCGGATGCGCACCGCGCAGGATGCGGTCGGCGGTAACGGCTACGATCGGTCGCGCACGCATCGGCGTCTCTCCGGTGATGGCGCGCGACACGCTTGCACGCACAACGATGCAGGTTCTCGGACGAGCCGCACGCGCGCGCCATCGCGCCACGCAAGCGAAAACGCCAGCGCAGACGCAAGCTTGCCGCGCGAAGGCTGCGGCAACAGGCGGTGCGGTCCGGGACGGAAGCGGAAAGGGACGCTAGGGCAACAACGATGCGCTGCCGTCGCACTGCACCGCGCTGAACACGTGCGCGGTCACGAGATTGAAGCGGCGCGGGCCGCGATCGGAAATGGCGAAAAAGCGAGGCTCGCGTAACGGGGCGGCGCGCGTGCCGCGATCAGCATGCCGGTTCGGCCCGGCCTGAGGCGGCGCGCCCGCCGACGGACTTCGCGTCCGGCGTATCGAAGGGCTGGCGGCTTTCACGATCGTACTCGACTGACTGATGAAGGCAGGACACGTGTCGCAATGCCGCGTGGCGGCACGTGAGCAAGATGTCTCGCACGAATTCCGGCGCAGTCCGGCCATCGTCGATGGCCTCGCCGCCGATACGCGCGTGACGACTTTCTGACATTCAGCTTATATCACTTAAAAATTGCGTCAAATTTTCAGGTGTCGATGACGACGTCGATCAGACGAAAAAAAACGGCATCGACCGCGCGGATCGATGCCGTTTTGTGCATTGCACCGGCTTGCCTGCTATGTGTCGACGGGGGGGACGCCCTGTCGCGCCGCGCTGCCGCATACAGGCGGCCGATGCTCAACGATGCGCAAGTGCGGTTTCGACGAGCGTTTGCAGCAGCGGCACGATCCGCGCGGCACGCGCTTCGTCGTACGCGTACGGACGCGTCTCTTCCATGTAGGTGATCTGCGACAGTTCGAGCTGCACGGCTTCGACGCCGGTATCGGGCACGCCATAGTGACGCGTGATGTAGCCGCCCTTGAAGCGCCCGTTCGCGACGGCCGTATAGCCGCCATGCGCGAGCACGCGCGCAGCCAGTGCCTCCGCGAGGCCGGGCGCCGCGCTCGCGCCGCTCGACGTGCCGAAGTTGAAATCCGGCAGGCGGCCTTCGAAGAAACGCGGCACGTGCGAGCGGATCGAATGCGCTTCCCACACGAGCACGCGGCCGTGTTCGCCCTTCAGGCGTGCGATCTCGCGTTGCAGCGCGTCGTGATACGGCAGCCAGTAGCGATCGCGGCGACGCATGATCTCGTCATTGCCGGGCAGTGCGTTCGCAGGATACAGCGGCGCCTTGTCGAACGTATCGACCGGCACGAGCCCCGTCGTGTCCTGCCCCGGATACAGGTTCTCGTTGTCGGGCGGACGGTTCAGGTCGACGACGTAGCGCGCGTGCGACGGCACGAGGATCGATGCGCCGAGATCGGCCGCGAAGCCGTACAGCCGCTCGAGATGCCAGTCGCAATCGTCGACGAAGCGCGCATCGGGCGTCATCGTCGCGGCGATGTCGTCGGGGATGTACGTGCCTGCGTGCGGAATCGAGATCAGCAGCGGCAGCGTGCCCTGCTTCAACGTGAATACAGCCGGTTGTTCAGTCATGTCGCCTCACCGTGTAAGAGTCTGCCGGCGCACGCATGCGGCGTGCGCCGGTTGCCGCGCGTCAGCGCAGCAGTTGCGCCAGCGCGGCGCGGTAGTCGGCATACGCGGCGGCTTCGTCGCGATGGCGGCGGCCGCTCACGACGCGCTCGCCACCCGTGTAGACGTCGAGCACCGGCGTCTCGCCGTGCTCGGCGAACACGATGCCCGACAGCCATGCCGCGCTGCCGTGCTCGGCGATCGCCGGATGATCGGGATCGAGCACGAGCCAGTCGGCGCGACAGCCTGCACGCAGCGCACCGATGCGCCGCCCGCTCGCCTGCGCGCCGCCCGCGAGCGACGCATCGAACAGGCGATCGGCGACGTGCGCCTGCGACTCGCTCGCCAGCACGTTGCGCGCGCGGTGCACGAGCCGCTGCCCGTATTCGAGCAGGCGCAGCTCCGAGCGCCATTCGACCGACGCGTGGCTGTCCGAGCCGACGCCGATCACGCCGCCCTGCGCGAGATAGTCGACCGCCGGGAACACGCCGTCGCCGAGGTTCGCTTCGGTCGTCAGGCACAGGCCCGCGACCGCGCGACGCTTCGCGAGCGCCGCCGTCTCGGCCGCGTCGACGTGCGTGGCGTGCACGAGGCACCAGCGCGCATCGACGTCGAAGCGATCGAGCAGCCATTGTACGGGGCGTGCGCCGTAGGCACGGACGCAGTCGTCGACTTCGGCCGTCTGCTCGGCGATGTGGATATGCACCGGCGCATCGTCGGGCAGCCCTTCGAGCAGCACGCGCAGCCCGCTCTCGGACACCGCGCGCAGCGAATGCGGCGCGACGCCGTAGCGCAGCCCGCCGTGTTCGGGCGCCGCGCGACGCATCGCGTCGAGCAGTTCGAGCACGCCGTCGGGGGTGTTGATGAAGCGGCGCTGGTCGTCGCGCGGCGGCTTGTTGCCGAAGCCGGCGAACTGGTACGACACGGGCAGCATCGTGATGCCGATGCCGGCCGCGCGCGCCGCATCGACCACGCGCGTGCCGAGCTCCGCGATCCGCGGATAGCGCGAGCCGTCCTGCGCATGATGCACGTAGTGGAATTCGCACACCGACGTGTAGCCGCACTTGAGCATCTCGACATACAGCCAGCGTGCAATCGCCGCGAGCGCGTCGGGCGTGATCTTCAGTGCGAAACGGTACATCAGGTCGCGCCAGCTCCAGAAGCTGTCGGCGGGATTCGCGCGGTATTCGGTGAGCCCCGCCATCGCGCGCTGGAACGCGTGCGAATGCAGGTTCGGCATGCCGGGCAGCACCGGCCCGGCCGCACGCGTGACACCCGCCGGTGCATCGGTGTCGGGCGTCACGTCGGTCAGCGTGCCGGTTGCGTCCCAGCGCAGCAGCACGTTGCGGCGCCAGCCATCGGGCAGGTAGGCATGGTCCGCGAACAACAGGGTATCGGTCATGGCGAGTCCTCATCGACCGGCTCGAGCGCGTCAGCGTCTCGTCCGGCCCGGTGCCGCGGCAGGCAGGCGCGCGCGTCACGCCCAGCGCCTGCCTCGCGGCGATCGACCGGAGGGCGCCGTTGCGCACCGGTCCGGTCCCATGCAAAGCGTCGGCCGGACCGGGCCGTCACGACCCGGCCCGGTCCGTCGCGAAACTTATCCGTTCATCCGGCGAAACACGGTCGTGCCGCCGCGTACGACCTGCTCGCACAGCGGCCGGCCGATCCAGTACGCCAGCTCGGCCAGCGAGCCGACCGACCACACGGCGAAATCGGCCTGGCGGCCGACCTCGAGCGCGCCGTGGCGATCCGCGCGGCCGAGTGCCGCGGCCGCGTGGCGCGTGACGCCCTGCAGCACCTCGGGCACCGTCATGCGGAACAGCGTGCAGCCCATGTTCAGCGTCAGCAGCAGCGATTCGAGCGGCGACGTGCCGGGGTTGTGATCGGTCGCGAGTGCGATCGGCACGCCGTGCTTGCGCAGCAGCTCGATCGGCGGCAGTTGCGTTTCGCGGATGAAGTAGTACGCGCCGGGCAGCAGCACGGCGACCGTGCCGGCCGCCTTCATCGCCTCGATACCGGCTTCGTCGAGAAATTCGAGGTGGTCGGCGGACAGCGCGCGGTAACGCGCGGCGAGCGCCGTCCCGCCCGCATTCGACAGTTGCTCCGCATGCAGCTTCACCGGCAACCCGCGCCGCGTCGCGGCCTCGAACACGCGCTCGGTCTGCGCGAGCGAAAAGCCGATGCGTTCGCAGAACACGTCGACCGCATCGACGAGCCCTTCGTCGGCCAGCGTCGGCAGCATCCGGTCGCAGACTTCGTCGATGTACGCGTCCGCGCGCCCCGTATATTCGGGCGGCAGCGCATGCGCGCCGAGGAAGGTCGTGTAGACCGTGACCGGGAAGCGCTCGCCGAGCTGGCGCGCGACGCGCAGCATCTTGCGCTCGCTTGCGAGATCGAGCCCGTAGCCCGACTTGATCTCGATCGCGGTCACGCCTTCGGCGAGCAGCGGCTGCAGGCGCGCGGCGGCCTGCACGAACAGCGTCGTCTCGTCGGCCGCGCGCGTCGCGCGCACCGTCGACACGATCCCGCCGCCCTGCCGCGCGATCTCCTCGTAGCTGACGCCGGCGAGGCGCTGCGCGAACTCGTCGGCACGCGTGCCGCCATACACGAGGTGCGTATGGCAGTCGACGAGGCCCGGCGTCACCCACGCGCCGTGCAAGTCCTCGCGCTGCCAATGCGCATAGCCGTGCGGCAGCGCGGACAACGCGCCGAGCCACGCGATCGCGCCGGTTTCGTCGACGGCAATCGCCGCGTCGTCGATCGTCTCGTCGGGATGGCCGTGCGGACACAGCCTCAGGTGATGCCAGACAGTCGGTTTCATGCGTTCAGTCTCGTTCGCCGACGGTGAGCGAGACGGCGAGCAGCGCGCCGCTTCCGCTCACGACGACGTCAAACGCACGCCGCGGCCCGTCGAGCCGCAACGTGTCCATTTCCTGCAGTGCGTGGTGCGCGCCGTCGATCTCGACGCCGACCGCACCCGTTGCGCAGAACAGCAGGACGGTATCGGCGCACTCGATGCGGTGCATGCCCTCGGGCCATACGTCGACCGACCCGCGCGCGGCCGAACGGCGCGTCATCAGGTTGAAGTCGCGCGTCGCACCGTCGTGCAGCGTCGCATCGATCGCCGTCTCGCCCGCGAAATCCGCGCGGGCCAGCGGTGCGTCGAGCACGTGCCGCGTGCCGCCCGCTTCGACGAGCGTCATGCCCGCGCCGGACAGCAGCACGAGCGTGCGGTCGACGCCGTCGAAACGCGAGAACGGCCCGGCCGTGCCGACGTCCGCGACGCTCACACGCCATGCGAACGCGTCGAGCGCAGCACCCGGCGGGAACGCGCCGATCTCGCGCGTCACGCCGCCGCCGTTCTTCCACGGCGACGCAACGAGATCCGCGCCGCGGATCAGCGCGGCGGTCGCCGGCGCCTGATCGAGCGCCGTCATGCTCAGCGGCCGAGCATCGGCAGCTTCAGGCCGGCTTCGCGAGCCGTCTGCTGCGCGAGTTCGTAGCCGGCATCCGCATGGCGCATCACGCCGGTCGCCGGGTCGTTCAGCAGCACGCGACCGAGACGCTCGTGCGCGTCGGCCGTCCCGTCGGCGACGATCACGACACCCGAGTGCTGCGAGAAGCCCATGCCGACGCCGCCGCCATGATGCAGCGACACCCACGATGCGCCGCCCGCGGTGTTCAGCAGCGCGTTGAGCAGCGGCCAGTCGCTGACGGCGTCCGACCCGTCCTTCATCGATTCCGTCTCGCGGTTCGGGCTCGCGACCGAACCGGTGTCGAGGTGGTCGCGGCCGATCACGATCGGGGCCTTCAGTTCGCCGTTCTTCACCATCTCGTTGAACGCCTGGCCGAGGCGATAGCGATCCTTCACGCCGACCCAGCAGATCCGTGCCGGCAGGCCCTGGAACGCGATGCGCTCACGCGCCATGTCGAGCCAGTTGTGCAGGTGCGGATCGTCGGGGATCAGCTCCTTCACCTTCTGGTCGGTCTTGTAGATGTCTTCCGGGTCGCCCGACAGCGCGACCCAGCGGAACGGGCCCTTGCCTTCGCAGAACAGCGGGCGGATGTACGCCGGCACGAAGCCCGGGAAGTCGAATGCGTTCTCGACGCCCATTTCCAGCGCCATCTGGCGGATGTTGTTGCCGTAGTCGAGCGTCGCGGCACCGCTTTCCTGCAGCGCCAGCATCGCGCGCACCTGGACGGCCATCGACTGCTTCGCGACCTTCACGATGCTCTGCGGATCGACCTTCTGCGCTTCGCGCCATTGCGCGACGGTCCAGCCTTGCGGCAGGTAGCCGTTGATCGGGTCGTGCGCGCTCGTCTGGTCGGTCACGCAGTCCGGCGTAATGCCGCGCGCGACGAGTTCCGCGAACACGTCAGCTGCGTTGCCGAGCAGGCCGACCGACACCGGCTTGCCGGTGCGCTTCGCTTCGTCGATCATGCCGAGCGCTTCGTCGAGCGTCGTCGCCTTCTTGTCGACGTAGCGCGTCTTCAGGCGGAAGTCGATACGCGTCTCGTCGCATTCGACCGCGATCATCGAGAAGCCGGCCATCGTCGCGGCGAGCGGCTGCGCGCCGCCCATCCCGCCCAGACCGCCCGTCAGGATCCAGCGGCCCGACGGATCGCCGTTGAAGTGCTGGTTCGCGACCGAGAAGAAGGTTTCGTAGGTGCCCTGCACGATGCCCTGGCTGCCGATGTAGATCCAGCTGCCGGCCGTCATCTGGCCGTACATCATCAGGCCCTTGCGATCGAGCTCGTGGAAGTGATCCCAGTTGGCCCAGTGCGGCACCAGGTTCGAGTTCGCGAGCAGCACGCGCGGCGCATCCTTGTGCGTGCGGAACACGCCGACCGGCTTGCCCGACTGGATCAGCAGCGTTTCGTTCTCTTCGAGATCCTTCAGCGACGCGAGGATCTGGTCGTAGCATTCCCAGTTACGCGCCGCGCGGCCGATGCCGCCGTACACGACGAGCGCATGCGGATGCTCGGCGACTTCCGGGTCGAGGTTGTTCTGGATCATCCGGTAGGCCGCTTCGGCCAGCCAGGTCTTGCAGGTTTTCTCGCTGCCGCGCGGCGCGCGGATCGTGCGCGTCGGATCGAGACGGGGATCGATGTGTTTCGGATGGTTCATGACGACTGCTCCCGAAGGAAAATGAATATCAATAAGGAATCAGAAATGCCCGGTGAAGCGATAACGGCTGCCGGGATGCCACAGATTCGCCACCGAGGCGACGACGCCCTGCGACCAGGTGCGCCGATGTAAAACCAGACACGGTTCGACGTCGTCCATCCGCAGCTGCTCGCGCCGCTCCGGTGCCGGCGCCGCCGCTTCGATCCGGTACTCGACGCGCTGCAGCGGCGCCGCGCGCATTAGGTACAGGTTCGGCGTCGTGTTCGTGAAATCCTGCTCGGCGTAATCCGGCGCGACCACCGGATTCACCCATCGTTCTTCGAGCTGCACCGGCTCGTCGTTCTCGAAGTGCAGCACCTGCGAATGAAACAGCTTCGTGCGCACGGCCACCTGCATCTCGTCGGCGAGCGCCTCGTCGGCGCGGATCGTGTCGAGCCCGAGCACGCTGGCGCGATACGCATGCCCGCGCGCACTGACTTCCTCGGAGATGCTGCGGATCGCCACCAGCGTCGACTCGTACTTCGGCCGCGCGACGTAGGTGCCCGCGCCCTTCATGCGCGTGAGCACCTGCTCGGCCGTCAACTCGCGCAGCGCGCGGTTGACGGTCATGCGTGCCACCTTGAACTCGCGCGCCAGCTCGTTCTCGGACGGCACCTGGTCGCCCTCCTCCCACTCGCCGGTGTGGATGCGGGCCAGGATGAAGTCCTTGATCTCCTGGTAGACCGGCGCGCTCATCGGCTTACTGTTCCGATGCGAACGAGAACGGTGCGACCTTCGCGAACGCGCGCTCGCCGACGAGCTTCGCGATCACCGCGATGTCCGGCGCGAAATAGTGGTCGAGTTCGTAGTGCGCGACCTGGCTGCGGATGATTTCCATCACCGGCGCGAGCTTCGGGCTCGTGTGGTACGGCGCGCGCAGGTCGACGCCCTGGGCGGCGGCCAGCAGTTCGATCGCGAGGATGTGCTTCGTGTTGTCCGCGATGTCGGCGAGCTTGCGCGCGGCGAACGTCGCCATCGACACGTGGTCCTCCTGGTTCGCGGAAGTCGGCAGCGAATCGACCGACGCCGGGTGCGCGAGCGTCTTGTTTTCCGACGCGAGGGCGGCCGCCGTCACGTGCGCGATCATGAAGCCGGAGTTCACGCCGCCGTCCTTCACGAGGAACGGGGGCAGGCCCGACAGCGTCGCATCGATCAGCAGCGCGATGCGGCGCTCGGCCAGCGCACCGATTTCCGCCGCGGCGAGCGCGAGGTTGTCGGCCGCGAACGCGACGGGCTCGGCGTGGAAGTTGCCGCCCGACAGCACTTCGCCGGTATCCGGGAAGATCAGCGGGTTGTCCGACACGGCGTTCGCTTCGACCAGCAGCACGTCGGCCGCATGGCGCATCTGGTCCAGGCACGCGCCCATCACCTGCGGCTGGCAGCGCAGGCTGTACGGATCCTGCACCTTGTCGCAGTCGCGGTGCGACTGGTTGATCGGCGAGCCTTCGAGCAGTTCGCGGTACGACGCGGCCGCGTCGATCTGGCCTTGATGGCCGCGCAGTTCGTGGATGCGCGCGTCGAACGGCTTCACCGAGCCGGCTGCCGCGTCGACCGACAGCGCGCCCGCGACGAGCGCGGTGCGGTACAGGTCTTCGATCGCGAACATGTTGTCGAGCGCGAGCGCCGTCGACGCCTGCGTGCCGTTCAGGAGCGCCAGGCCTTCCTTCGCCTGCAGCGTCAGCGGCGCGAGGCCCGCGACGCGCAAGCCGTCGAGCGCGCTCGCCCGCTCGCCGCGGATGAACACTTCGCCGACGCCGAGCAGCACGGCCGACATGTGCGCGAGCGGCGCGAGGTCGCCCGATGCGCCGACCGAGCCCTTCACCGGAATCAGCGGCAGCACGTCGGCGTTGAACAGCGTGATCAGCGCGTCCATCACTTCACGGCGGATGCCCGAGTGACCGCGGCCGAGACTCGACAGCTTCAGCGCCATCAGCAGGCGCACCGACGAGCGCGCCATCGGCTCGCCGACGCCGACCGCGTGCGACAGCACCAGGTTCTTCTGCAGCAGTTCGAGCTGGTCGTGCGGGATGTGGGTGCTCGCCAGGCGGCCGAAGCCCGTGTTGATGCCGTAGGCCGGCTCGCCCTTCGCGGCGATGTCGGCGACGGCCTTCGCGCCCGCGTCGATCTTCGCGAAGCTCGCCGGGTCGAGCTTCAGTTGCACGGATTCGCGAGCGATCCGGCGCAGTTGCGGGAGGGTCAGGTGGCCGGGGGTCAACGTAATCATGTGAGCAATCCTGTCTAGACAAGTTCGGAATGGATTGAAGTGTAGCCACGTCAACTTGTCTAGACAACCCGTTTTTCGCCGATTTCGACTCGGGAGTTTCCCTGATGCCCCGCAGCCCCGCCGGACTGGCCCGCCAGGACCGGGCATTAACATATGTTGCAATTATTTTGTCTTTGGCAACATACGAATCACCATTCGCTCCGGAGACCGCCATGCCCTTCCCGTCACGATTCGCCGCCCGCGTCGGCGGCCCCCTGCTCGTCGCCGCGTGCGCGCTCGCGTGCAGCGCGCCCTTCGCGGCCGAGCCGTCGTCCGGCACGCTGGAGAAAGTCCGGCAGGCCAACCTGATTTCGATCGGCCATCGCGAAACGTCGGTGCCGTTCTCGTATGTCGATGCGGGCGGCAAGGTCATCGGCTTCTCGCAGGACCTGTGCGACCGCGTGATCGCCGCGGTGAAGGCGCGCACCGGCAAGCCCGACCTGCAGGTGCGCTTCATTCCGGTCACCTCGCAGAACCGCATTCCGCTGGTGCAGAACGGCACCGTCGATCTCGAATGCGGCGTGACGACCAATCTCGCCGCGCGCCATGCGCAGGTCGCGTTCTCGACCACCTTCTTCGTCGCGACGACGCGCCTGCTCACGCGCACGAACTCGGGCATCCGCGACTTCCCCGATCTCGCCGGCAAGACGGTCGTGACGAACCAGGGCACGACATCCGAACGCCTGCTGCGCAAGATGAACGAGGAAAAGAAGATGAACATGCAGATCATCAGCGCAAAGGACTACGGCGAAGGACGCCTCACGCTCGAATCGGGCCGCGCGGCCGCGTACATGATGGACGACGTGCTGCTCGCGGGCGTGCGCCAGCTCGCCGCGAAACCGGCCGACTGGCAGATCGTCGGCACGCCGCAATCGTCGGAAGCCTACGGGTTCATGCTGCGCAAGGACGATCCGCAGTTCAAGGCGCTCGTCGACGGCGTGCTCGTGCAGCTGATGAAAGGCGGCGAGATCAACGCGCTGTACGACAAATGGTTCATGAAGCCGGTGCCGCCGAAGGGGCTGGCGTTCGACTTTCCGATGAGCGACGCGATCAAGGCGCGCTATGCGGCGCCGAACGACGCGCCGCTCGAGTAAGCGCAGCGCGCCGGCCCCGGCCTACGCGCGCGTCCACGCGACGCACGCCGCGTAGCCGGGCGCCGCGTCGAGCCACGCGGCGTCGAACGCCGCGACGCCGGCGGCGGGCGCGGCCGGCTCGACGACCGTCGTCGCAGGCGTCGTGGCGTCGCGCGGCGGCACGACCGCGAACGCGCGCAGCCCGCCGACGATGCCGGTGCCGAGCGCCTTGAGCAGCGCCTCCTTCGCGGACCACACCCGCATGAATTCGCGCTCGCGCGCGCCGGGCGGCAGGCCGTCGAGATACGCGACCTCCGCAGGCGCGCACACTTCGCGCGTCAGCGCGCGCCAGTCGGCCGCGCGGTTGCAGCCCTCGATATCGACGCCGACGCGGCCCGCCGGCGCCCACGCGATCAGCGCATGATCGCCTGCGTGCGACACGTTGAAATCGAGCGCCGCGCGATGCATGCGGTCCAGCGACGGCCGCCCCGATGCGTCGACGACGATCGCGACCGCGTGCGCAGCGATGCCGAGCGCCGCGCCGAGCACGTCGCGCAGCGCGGCGCGCGTCGCGGCGCTGCGTACCGCATCCTCATGCCGCAGGAAGCGCGCGGCTCGTGCGCGTTCGTCGTCGCTCAGCGCCGCATACGCGGGCGACACGAGCGGCACGCGCCAGTCGAAATCGACGCGCGCGACCCGCACGCCGGCGCGCGTCGCGGCGGGCGGCACGTCGAGCGCATGCACGCGCCACGCGTGCGGCGTTGCAACGGGAGAAGCGGAATCGGACGGAATGGACATCGGCGCGCGGCAGCTCGCTGGGCTTTAAGACGAAACGTCCGATGTTAATCGATCGCGCCTGCCTGCGGCCGCTGCCGCCGGATCGGAAAGCAAGCCACGAGAGCGGGGTGACGTTCGGATGCGCCGGGTCATCCGTTCGCGGCCCTGCCCGGCGCGCCGCTCCCCGACAGCCGTCCGCGCGACGCCGGGTGGAGCGCATGCACGGTGCCCGGCGCATCGGCCGGCAGCACGCCGTGTTGCAGCCAGTACGACGCGACGGGCCACAGCGTGTCGGTGAAGCGGCTATGGAAAAACGCGAAATGGCCGATCGCATCGACGCCGATGTCGGCCGGCGCGATCCGCAGATGCGTGACGTTGCTGCCCGTGTAATAGCCGACCAGCCGCTCGATCGCGTCGACCGTGCCGAACGCGTCGTCGTCGAGGCCGATCGCGAGCATCGGCGCCGACAGCCCCGCGAAGCGCGCCGGCAACGCGGCGCGGCTCGCCGCGCCGTCGTCGAGCACGCTGCCGATGTAGCCATCCTCGAAACGCGGCCGCGAACGCGCCCACGACAGCGCGATACCGCGCGGCGTGTCCTCCATCCAGCCGAGCCGCTTCGCGGGCACGTAGCCGAACACGGCCGCGAGCGCGGGCATCGCGACATGCCACTTCCACCACATGCGGCGCCGCTCGGCGAGCAGGTAATCGCGCCAGTACGCATACTGCGCGCCGACGGTCACCACATGCCGCACGTGCACGTTCGACGCCGCGAGGCCGAGCACGCAGCCGCCGATGCTGTGCGCGACCACATCGAGCGGCTGGCCCGGAAACGCGTCGCGCGCGTAATGCAGCGCGGCCTCGCAATCGAGCCGGCCCCAGTCGAGCCAGGTCGCGCGCAGCTTCGCGAGCTGCGCCGGGCGCGACCCGCCGATGCCGCGATAGTCGTAGACGAGCACGTCGCGCCCCTGCGCGAACAGCCACGCCGCGAAACGAAAGTAGTAGTCGCAGCGCACCGACGTCGCGCAATTGACGACCGTCACGGGCCGCACGCCGCCGCCGCGATGGCGCCAGACATGGCCGCGCAACGGGTAGCCGTCGGCCGCGCGCAGCGTCACGGGCTCGGGCGGCAATGCGCCCGCCGCGCGGCTGCCTGGCGCCGCGCCGCTTTCCTCGTTCGAAATCGTCATCGTGTCTCCTGTCGACCCCAGTCGGCGCTTTAGCGCTTACTGGCGTCACATGCATCGCGGTCGACCCCAGTTGGCACTTCGGCGCTTACTGGGGTGCCATGCATCGCGGTCGACCTAGTTGGCACTTCAGACCTTACTGGGTTTCGTGCATGGCGGTCGCCCCGGTTAGTGTTTCAGCGCTTACTGGAATCCCATGCTTCGCGGTCGGTCCGGGCGGGCGCCTCGGGCTTACTCAACCCCTCTTCCGCGATCGACCGGCCTCCATTGAACTTGACGCGTGCCGCGTTCTCAACCAATCTTGCTGCTCCGTTCACATGAGCCACGCGCATGTCAACGCCACTCGTCCGTCTCCCGTCGCTCGATCTCGTCCGCGGTTTCGTCGCCGTCGGCCGCCGCATGAGCATCACGCTCGCCGCGCAGGACCTGTGCGTCACGCAATCGGCGGTCAGCCGCCAGGTCCATGCGCTCGAAGCGCATCTCGGCGTCACCTTGCTGCAGCGTGGCTACCGGAAGATCGCGTTCACGCCGGAAGGCGAGCGGCTGTTCCGCGTCGCCGATGCGGCGCTGCACAGCCTGCAGGACACCGTCGCGTCGCTCGCCGCCGTGCGCGAGCGCCAGCCCGTGACGATCACCGCCAGCATCGGCGTGACCGCGCTCTGGCTGCTGCCTCGGCTCGGACGGTTGCAGGCGCGGCTGCCCGCGATCGACCTGCGCGTCGCCGCGAACGACAAGGTACTCGATTTGCGCGCCGAAGGCATCGACCTCGGCATCCGCTACTGCCCGCGCGACCGTGCGCCGGCCGGTGCGCTGCGCCTGTTCGACGAGATCGTCGTGCCGGTCGCGCATCCCGCGCTCGCCGCGCGGCCGGTCGCGAGCGCGGCGGCGATCGCCGATCACGTGCTGCTCGAATTCGACGGGCCGCCGCAACCGCATCTGCAGTGGCACGCACACCTGCACGCGGCGGGGCTCGGCGATGCGCGTCCGAAAGGCGTGTTGCGCTTCAACCAGTACGACCAGGTGATCCAGGCCGCGATCGCGGGCCAGGGCATCGCGCTCGGCCGGCTCGCGCTCGTCGCGCCGATGCTCGCCGACGGCCGGCTCGCGGTGCTCGGGCCGCACACGCAAACGCGCTCGGAAACGTACGGCTACTGGCTGTTCCAGCACGATCCGGCCCCGCGCCGCGAAGTCGCCGACGTGCGCGACTGGATACTCGCCGAAGCGGCCGAATGCGACGCGGCAATGCACGCGCACGATACGACGTCGGCCTGAGCCCGCGGCGCGGATGCGCGTGAGCGCAGGCAACGGCCGCCCTCTTCGCATTCCCGTTGCGCATGCCAACCTGACCGAATGATCGCTTGAGCGTCGGCCGCCCCGCTCGTCTAATCGGGATCGAGCGCGGCCGTTTCGCCGCGCGCCTTCATCCGGAGACACGCATGACCCCGATCGAGCAGGAAGTCCGGCGCCGCTGGCTGCCCGTGCTGGCAGGCGGTCTGATCATGGGCGCCGCGCTCGGCATCCGCCACGTGCAGGGCCTGTTCCTCGCACCCGTCTCGCTCGACCACGGCTGGTCGCGCGAAGCGTTCGGGCTCGCGCTGGCGCTGCAGAACCTGATCTGGGGCGTCGCACAGCCATTCACCGGGATGGTGGCCGACCGCTTCGGCTCGGTGCGCGTGATCGTCGCCGGCATGCTGCTGTATGCGGCCGGGCTCGTCACGATGGCGCATGCTGCGTCGACCGGCCTGTTCACGGTCGGCGCCGGGCTCGTGATCGGCGTCGCGCTGTCGGGCTCGGCGTTCGCGTCGATCTACGGCGCGTTGAGCCGCCTGTTCCCGCCCGACCGGCGCGGCTGGGCGCTCGGTATCGCCGGCGCGATCGGCGGGCTCGGCCAGTTCTGCATGGTGCCCGTCGCGCAGGAACTGATCGGCGGCATCGGCTGGCGGCACGCGTTCGTCGCGCTGGCGCTCGTCGCCGCGCTGCTCGCACCGCTCGCCGTGCTGCTGCGCGACCGGCCCGCGCAGGCGGCCGGCGCTGCAGCCGGCCCCGGCCAGTCGATCGGCGAAGCCATGCGCGAGGCGTTCGCGCATCGCGGCTTCTGGCTGCTGAACGCGGGCTTCTTCGCGTGCGGCTTCCAGCTCGCGTTCATCGCGACGCACCTGCCCGCATATCTGCTCGACCACGGGCTGCCGGCGCGCCACGCAAGCGTCGCGCTCGCGCTGATCGCGCTGACCAACGTGGCCGGCACCTACGCGTGCGGGCATCTGGGCGGACTGCTGCGGCGCAAGTACGTGCTGTCGGTGCTGTACCTCGTGCGCGCATGCGCGATGGCCGCGTTCGTCGCCGTGCCGCTGTCGCCCGCGAGCGTCTACGGGTTCGCGGCCGTGATGGGATTCACGTGGCTCGGCACGGTGCCGCTGACGAACGGCGTGATCTCGCAGGTGTTCGGCGTGCGCTACATCGCGACGCTGTTCGGCTTCGTGTTCTTCGGGCACCAGCTCGGCAGCTTCTTCGGCGTGTGGCTCGGTGCGGTCGTGTACGACGCGACGCATTCGTACCTGCCGCTGTGGATCGGTTCGATCGCGCTCGGCGTGCTCGCGGCGCTGCTGCACCTGCCAATCGACGACGCGCGTGTCGCGCGCCCGGCATCGGGCAACGCGGCATGGGCATGATCCGCGCGGCACTGGCGGCCGGCACGCTCGCGTTCGTCGCGTGGTGCGGCGCGGCCTATTTCGATTCGGGCGTCGCGCACGCGCTGCTCGAGCACGTCGCGCTCTGCAATTGATGCGGCAAACCGGAGCGGACGGTCAACGGCGCTTCGGCAACGCCGCCAGCGCATCGAGCGCCCGGGCACGCGCGGCCGCGGGCTCGACGAGCGGCGCCGGGTAGTCGACGCCGAGCCGTACACCGGCCGCGTCGAGCGCCAGCGGCGACACTTCCCAGGGCGCATGGATCGACGCATCGTCGAGGCCGGCAAGCTCGGGCACCCAGCGCCGCACGTACGCGCCGTCCGGGTCGAACTTCCGCCCCTGCGCGACCGGATTGAAGATGCGGAAATACGGCGCGGCATCGGCGCCGCAGCCGGCTACCCATTGCCAGCTCGCCGCATTGTTCGCGGGATCGGCGTCGACCAGCGTGTCGCGGAACCATGCTTCGCCCGCGCGCCAGTCGATCAGCAGATGCTTGACGAGGAACGACGCGACGACCATCCGCACGCGGTTGTGCATCCAGCCGGTCGTCCACAGCTCGCGCAGGCCCGCATCGACGAGCGGGTAGCCGGTCCGCCCGCGCTGCCATGCACGTAACGCCGCAGGATCGTCGCGCCACGGCATCGCATCGAATTGCGCGCGGAAGTTGTCGGTCGCGAGCGCCGGGAAGTGATACAGCAGCATGTAGCTGAATTCGCGCCAGCCGAGCTCGCTGAGGAATTTGTCGGCGTGCGCCGCATACGCCGCGCCGCCTGCACTCGCGGCGCCCTGCACCGCATGCCACACCTGTCGCGGCGACACGTTGCCGAAGCGCAGGAACGGCGACAGCCGGCTCGTCGTCGGAAGGTCGGGCCGATCGCGCGCCTGCGCATAGCCGGCGAGCGACGTCGTCAGAAACATGTCGAGTCGCGCGTGCGCGCCGGCCTCGTCGGGCGCCGGCCACGCATCGCGCAAACCGCCGGCCCAGTCCGGCGCATGCGCACGCAACGCGAGCGCGTCGAGCGCCAGCGCGCGGTCGCGCACGGCCTTCGGCCATGGATGAAACGCGATCCGCCCGGGTGCCGGCAGCGGCACGGCAACCGTGCGATCTCGCCGCACCGCGCGCCAGTACGCGGTGAACACCTGATACGGGCCGCCGCTGCCCGTCAGCACCTCCCACGGCTCGTTCAGCAGGCTGCCGTTGCTGCTCTCCACCGTCACGCCGCGCGCCTTGAGCGACGCTTTCAGCGCCGCATCCGCGTCACGCTGCGGCTGCGCATAGCGACGGTTCCAGTACACGGCCGCCGCGCCCGTATCGCCGACGAGGCGCTCGATCTCGCGCTGCGCGTCGCCGCGCAACAGCAACAAGCGCCCGCCCTGCCGCGCGAGCGCGGTGTCGAGCCCTGCCAGCGCCCCGTGCAGCCACCAGCGCGCCGCACCGCCGAGCGCGGGCCCGGCGCCGGCGCCCGTGTCGTCGACGAAGACGCAGACGAGCGGCCGGCCGGATGCGACCGCGCGCGTCAGCGCGGGCTGATCGGTCACGCGCAGATCGTCGCGGAACCAGACGATCGCGGGGGCAACGGACTGCCGGGTGGACATGGGCAGGCACCTCGATGGCGAAAGCAAAAAGAGACGCGTATTGTCGCGGCTGCGCTGCACAGCGTCGACGCCGGCCGTCTCGGCCAGCACGCCACCGCGCCACCGCGCCACCGCGTGCGGCGGCACGATCCGCTTCAATTCGATGGAAATCGCACTGCCGGAAGGCGGCACGCGCGGCATATTTCTCCGGCTGCGGTGCGTCGAGCGGTTCGTGCACACCGCGCACCCGCACGGCCGGTGCAACACCGAACGCATCGCATCGCGCTGCGGCGGCCCCACGGGCCGACCGTGCCGCCGATGCGACCGACCGATCGGGTCATTACGATGCGTCGCGTCAATCGAGCCGGAACGCGGCCTCGAAGCGCTCGGCGAACGCATCGAACTCGGCTTCCGGCAGATGGTTGATGCCGCCCGCGCGCTTGCGCCCGCCGCCGGTCGAGAAGCCGCGGCAGAACTCGTCCGCGCCGATCGGCCGGCCGTCGGGCACGCGTACGCTGACGACGAGCCCGCCGCCTGCGCGCGGCGACAGCACCGCGAGCGCCGCATGCGGCGCGTTGCGCATCCGCTCGTTGGCGAGCATGCCGGTCGCGCGCCGCGCCCACGGGAGATCGGGCATCCGCACGAGCGTCGCGCCCGGCACCTCGCGCACCGGCGCGAGCGCGCATGCGCGCGCCATGTCGTCGCGGTAACCGTCGCGCAGCGCGGCGAACACGGCCGTCTCGCGCACGAAATCGAGCGGATCGATGCACGGCAGCATCGCGTCGGCGAGCGCCGCCGGATCGAAATGCAGATCGCCGACGCACTCGCCGTATGCGTTGTAGTTCAGATAGCGCCCGAGTTCCGCGAGCACGCAACGCTCGGCTTCGTCGACGCCGTGCTCGCGCGCCAGCGCATCGCCGAGCGCCGGCAGCTCGTCGCCGAATGCCGCGACGATCGCCCAGCGCGCGTACCGGCCGCCGAGATGGCGGTTCACGATCGCGCTGGTGCAGACGTCGGCCGCCGTGTCGATATGCGCGTCGAAGCGCGGATGGTCCGGCAGTTCGCCTGCAAAGTGATGATCGAAGTAACGGACCGTCGCACCGTCGCGCAGCAGCCGCGCGCACGCGTCGCGGTTCTGGTCGTGCGACACGTCGAGCACGGTGACGAGGTCGCCTGCGCCCGCGTCGATACGCTCGAGCAGCCTGATGTCGCGCTTCACGCCGGTCACGAGCGTGCCCTGCACGCGTTGCGCGAGCCGCAACTGCTGAAGCGCGCACAGGCCGTCCGCGTCACCGTTGAACGCGAACACATGCCGCGCGTACTGGTTGTCCTGCATGATCCGTTGCTCCGTCGTCAAGGCATGAAATCGCCGCGGTTCGCGGCGAGCGTCGCGCCCGTCGCCGGGTTCGCACGCGAGGTATTTTGCCGCAACCGCGAGCGCATCCGTCGATGGAACGTAGCCGCCCTCCGCTGCAAACGGCTGGCGAGTCGCCTGCGCGTCGTTGAACGCGATCGCGCCGAGCTTCTTCATATGCGGTACGACCTCCCGCGACGGTACCGCTCGTCGCGACGGCAACCGGCTTGATGTCATACGTCATCAGACGTTTCGAGCAGAACATCTCTTGTCGAAAACTTCACCATCATTGGGAGATTTCCGGGTAAACCCGCGACGCCATCCCCGATACTCCGGCGTACCATGTTATACGACGACGTACTACACAAACCGCCACCCAGACGCCGACGCGGGGCCATCGCCCCGTCCGCCGCCCGACCGGAGACACCGTTGAACCCGCCCTCGTCCGCCCTGCCCGGCCGCGACCCGCTCGCATCCGCCGTCTCGAAAGTGAAGTGGCACGTGCTGCCGCTCGTGCTGATCATGTTCATCGCGAACTACATCGACCGCGTGAACGTCGGCTTCGTCGATCGCCATCTCGAAGCGTCGATCGGCATCGGCGCGGCCGCGTACGGGCTCGGCGCCGGGCTGTTCTTCGTCGGCTATGCGCTGTTCGAAGTGCCGTCGAACCTGCTGATGCAGCGCTACGGCGCGCGCGTATGGCTGGCGCGGATCATGGCGACGTGGGGCATCGTCGCGGCCGCGATGGCGTTCGTGTGGAACGACACGTCGTTCTACGTGCTGCGCTTTTTGCTCGGCGCGGCCGAGGCCGGCTTCTTCCCCGGCGTCGTGCTGTACCTGTCGCAATGGCTGCCGCCGCAGGAGCGCGGCAAGGCAATGGCGATCTTCCTCGGCGGCTCCGCGTTCGCGTCGGTGCTGTCCGGGCCCGTCACCGGCGCGCTGCTGTCGATCCACGGCTTCGGCCTCGAAGGCTGGCAATGGATGTTCCTCATCGAGGGGCTGTTCTCGGTTGCACTGTGCGGCGCGAGCTGGCTGCTGCTGAAATCGCATATCCGCGACGCGACGTGGCTCACGCCGGCTGAACGCACGGCGCTCCAGAACGCGCTCGACGACGAGCGCGCCACGCGCGACGTCCGCTCGAACGTGCCGGTGCGCGCCACCACGCTGCTGCGCGGTCCGCAGATCATGCTGTTCTGCTTCCTGTACTTCTCGATCCAGCTGACGATCTACGCGGCCACGTTCTGGCTGCCGACCATCATCCGCAAGATGGGCGGCCTCACCGATTTCCAGGTCGGCCTGTACAACACCATTCCGTGGATGATCGCGATCGGCGCGATGTACGGCTTCGCGGTGCTGTCGTCGAAATGGAAGCATCCGCAGCGCTGGCTCGCGTTCGCGCTCGTGCTCGCCGCGTGCGGGCTGTTCGCGTCGACGTCGCCCGATCCGGTGTGGTCGTTCGCGTCGATCTGCTTTGCCGCGCTCGGCTTCAAGGCGGCGGCGTCGCTGTTCTGGCCCATCCCGCAGGGCTATCTCGACACGCGCGTGGCCGCGGCCGTGATCGCGCTGATCAATTCGGTCGGCAACCTCGGCGGCTTCGTCGCGCCGACGGCCTTCGGCTATCTGAAGCAACATACGGGTTCGATCACGGGCGGGCTGTATGCGCTCGCGATCGCTTCGCTCGTCGCCGCGGTCGCCGCGCTGTTCGCGCGCACGCAGCGGCGCAGCGATCCGCCGCGCGGCCGGCCGGCCGACGAATCCTTCACGCACGCCCCGATGCTCCGCCATGCCGAACACTGACCGCCTGACCGTCGTCGTCTCGAATGCCGCCGACGGCGACCTCGCCACGTTCTCCCTCGCCGGCGACGGCACGCTCGCGCCGCTCGCCCGCTATCCCGCCGCCGACGTCGCGATGCCGATCGCCGTGCAGGCCGACCGCACGCGGCTCTACGTCGCGACGCGCGGCGAGCAGCCGACGATCGTCGCGTTCCGCGTCGCCGCCACGGGCGCGCTCGCGCGCATCGGCACGACCGCGATCGACGCGAGCCATGCGTACCTGTCGCTCGACCGCAGCGGCCGCTGGCTGCTCGGCGCATCGTACGGCGGGAGTTCGCTGAGCCTCTACGATGCGGCACGCGTGCGCGACGGCGACGGCGCGCCGCTGCAAGTTGCGGGCGGCATCGCGAACGCGCACGCGGTGATCGTGTCGCCGGACGACCGTTTCGCGTACGTCAGCTCGCTCGGCTCGGACCGCGTGTTCGGCTTCGCGCTCGTCGAGGACGCCGCCGGCTTGCGCGCGGTCGAACACGGCGAGACGCGCGTGCCGGCCGGCTTCGGTCCGCGTCACCTGCGGTTCGCGGATGACGGCCGCACGCTGGTCGTCGTCAGCGAATTCCAGGGCACGCTCGCAACCTTCGCCCGCGACACCGACACCGGCCGGCTCGGCGACGCACGCGTGAGTGCGCGCCACCCGGCCGTGGCCGACCTCGCGCAAGGCCATGCGCGTCCGCCCGCCCCCGCCGAGCCGTCCGTGTGGGCCGCCGATCTGCACCTGACGCCCGACATGCGTTTCGCGTACGTCAGCGAGCGCACGTCGAGCCGGTTGCTCTGCTATCGCCGCCACGAAGACGGCTCGTTCGAGCCCGCACACGCGACGGCCACCGAAACCCAGCCGCGCGGGTTCGCGATCGATCCGTCGGGACGCTGGCTCGTCGCCTGCGGCGAACGGTCGGAACACGTGGCGGTGTATGCGATCGCGCCGGACGACGGCACGCTGTCGCTGCACGCGCGCGTGCCGGGAGGCCGCGGCGCGAACTGGATCGCGATCGTCTGAAGGCAGGAAGGCTTGAAGAAGCATCGGCGCGCGAGCGGGCGCCGGCACGCCGATGCGGGCCCGGCGTTCAGCGCCGCTCGCTCGGCGCAACGCCCGTCCAGCGCTTGAACGCGCGCGTGAAATTGGCGCGGTCGGTATAGCCGACGCGCGCCGCGATCTCGTCGACCGGCAGCCGTGTGCCTTCCAGCAGCCGCAGCGCGTCGCGCAGCCGGATCTCGTCGAGCAGCGCCGAATAGGTCGCGCCGTATTCGGCGAGCTTGCGCTTGAGCGTGCGCGCCGACACGTGCAACTCGCGCGCGACGTCGTCGACCGACGGATAACCGCCTTCGTCGCAGATCAGCAGATTGCGCACGCGCTCGACGATGCTCTCCGCATAGCCGAGCCGCGCGAGCTCCGCCTCGCA
This sequence comes from Burkholderia sp. ABCPW 11, assembly GCF_001523445.1. NCBI lineage: Bacteria > Pseudomonadati > Pseudomonadota > Betaproteobacteria > Burkholderiales > Burkholderiaceae > Burkholderia > Burkholderia sp. ABCPW 11. Next base: position 23,221 of record NZ_LOVM01000066.1, read on the forward strand.
CTGCTGGACGATCATCTGTGCGGTCTGCGCGTTCGCGGTGCCGATCGGCTCGTCGAGCAGCGCGGCGTCGCAGCGGATGCGGTTCGCGCTCGCATCGAAATGGCAGCGCGGCAGCCGCGCGCGATAACGCTCGAACCACGGCGGCTCGGGCCATTCGAAGTGGAGTTCGGCACGCGACTGCAGCGTGCGCCCCGGGGTCGGATACAGCAGCGAATTGAACAGGATCGCGGTCTCGACCAGGAAGTTTTCCACCGCGAACTGGCGCAGCCGGCCGAGCGGAAACGCTTCGAACACGTCGATGTCGACGATGCCGTCGAGCTGCGCGAGCCGCACCGAGAAAAACGGCACGCGCGTCGGCAGATAACGGATGCCGAGCGCGATCGCCTCGCCGAGCGTCGCGCAACTCATCAGCCCGAAGCCGATCAGCCCCGCCTTCGTCAGGCTGCTGCGCAAGCCGATCTCGATCGCGATCGACGGATCGCCGGTCGCATCGAGCAGGTTGAACACGATCGTCGCCTGCTGCAGCGGCGTGATGCGCGCATCGGGCTGCGCGAGCCGGTCGCGCTCGACGCCCGAGCCGGCGAGAATGCGGCCGCCGTCGATGCCGCGCTCCTCGGCCAGCATCAGCATGAACAACGCATACGCGGACGACACCGTCGCCTTGTTCAACTGGCGCGCGGCATCCGGAACGGACGGGACCATGCGGCTCACTCCGGGCGGTTTCGGCGGATTGTAGCGTCGCTGGCCCGCAATGACACCGCGGCGGCACTCTAGCCACGTATCGGCGCATCGACTGCGGATTGCCGGCCAACGTGGCCCGAAATGACACCACCATTGGCACCGCCGGCCCTCGCATGCGCTCCGGCACGCGCCTATGCTTGTCACATCGGCATTGCGCCCTACTCTTTCCACACGGATTCCGGCCGATGAGCCTACCCGCACGAACCGTCTTTCGAAACGACGCCGACAAGGTCGCGTACGTCCGCCGCGAAGTCAACGCCGCGAGCGACGCGATCCGCGCGCGCTTTCCGCTGCTCGACAACCAGAACCTCATCGGCGCGACCGTGATGGCCGTGTCGGTGAGCGCGATGCTCGCGATCGCATGGCTGTATGCGCGCGGCGCGATCGCGTGGTACGTCGCGCTGCCGCTCGCCGCGTTCGTCACGTCGCTGATCCACGAGCTCGAGCACGACCTGATCCATCTGATGTACTTCAAAAAGACGCCGTGGGCGTATCACCTGATGATGGCGCTGTGCTGGCTCACGCGGCCCGGCACGATCAACCCGTGGACGCGCCGGCGCATGCACCTGCATCACCACAAGGTGTCGGGCGGCGAATCGGATCTCGAGGAATTCGGCATCACCAACGGCGAACGCTGGGGGGTGAAGCGCCTGCTGATGATCGCGGACGGCATGCTCGCCGTCGTGCTGCGACCGGCCGCGATGCGCCGCAAGGTGAAGCAGTACGTGGCCGCGCAGCCGGTGCAGGATCCGTCCGAGCGCCTGCAGTTGCGCGTCGAGCAGGTGTCGTCCTACATGCCGATCGGCCACCTGTACTACACGCTATGGCATGCGTTCGTCGTCTATCACGTCGGCCTGTTCGCGCTGCATGCATTCGGCTACGCGGTGACGGTGCCGGCCGTCGTCGAGCACGTGATGCGCGTCGTCGATTTCCTGGCGGTGGTGTGGCTCGGGCCGAACTTCGTGCGCAGCTTCTGCATCAACTTCGTCAGCTCGAACATGCACTATTTCGGCGACATCGATTCGCGCAACGTGATCCAGCAGACGCAGGTACTGAACCCGTGGTGGATGCTGCCGTTCCAGCTGTTCTGCTTCAATTTCGGCAGCACGCACGCGATCCATCACTTCGTGGTGCGCGATCCGTTCTACATCCGGCAACTGACCGCGCGCACCGCGCACGCGGCGCTGCGCGAAGTCGGCGTGCGCTTCAACGACGTCGGCACGTTCGCGCGCGCGAATCGCTGGGGCGGCTATCGCCCGTCTCGCGACACGCACCCCGCGCAAGCCGACGCGTAACGCCGACGGCGCGCGTCAGCGCATCGGCGCTTCATCGATCGCCGATCGGCGGCATCGGCCCCTGCCCGCGGATCCACGACCAGTTCGCGAGCTCGGCCATTTCCTTGTCGCCGCGGCTGTCGCCGTATGCGAACAACTGCTGCGGCGGCCGGTCGCCCCACCAGCCGCGCAAGCGCACGACCTTCTGCGGCCCCCAGCAGTTCTCGCCGTCGAGCCGCCCGGCGAAGACGCCGCGCTCGAACGCGAGCCGCGTCGCCAACACGGCGTCGAAGCCGGCCGTCTTCGCCCACTTCTCCAGATACAGCGAAGGCGACGCGCTGACCAGCACGACTTCATGCCCGCGCGCGCGATGCTCGCGAATGCGCTCGAGCATCTCCGGACGCACGAGGTTCGGCAGATAGCTGTCGACGAACCTGCGCGCCTGCGCATCGAGCGCGTCTTCGCGGATCGGCCCGAACGCGAACGATGCGAACTTCGCCTTCGCGTCGCCGCGCGACAGCAGCCCGGCCTTCATCGCGACGATCCACGGCAGCGCCCGCAGCCCGGCCCACGCGAAACGCGGCGTGCCGACCGCATGGCGGACGAAATGGCGAAAGCTGTCGGTAGTCGTGATGGTGCCGTCGAAATCGAAGGCGGCGACGATGCGGTCGGTCATGGAGAATCGGCGGGAAAGCGATGAGATGCCCGGGAAGATAGCAGACTCGCGGCCACGCGCGTGAAACCGTGGCGCCCGACACGAGGCCGCGCGCGCCGAAGCGCATGCGCTCGTATCGTTCGCTCAGCGCGACGGCCGCGCGGCCAGCGCCGCCGGCAGCACGACGTTCATCAGGTGATCGGCGCGCGACAGCAGGTCGGTCACGCGCTCGTCGAGCCCGCGCAGTTGCGCCGGCTGCATCCGGATCTGCTGCACGGCCTGCCCGACGATGTTGCGGCGGTCGAACAGCGTGCGCTCGACGCCCGCATCGTCCGGCGCCCGCACGACGTCCGACACCGCGCTCAGCGCCGCGAGCACGACCACGAGGTTCTCCTCCGCACGGCGAACCTCCGCGGCGAGCGCCTCGGTACGGCGCGGGAAAAAGCCGAGCGACTGCTTGAGCGCGCCGAGCGCCGCGCGGTAGTCGACATGGCCGGACGCCGCACCGAACCAGCGTTCGAACATGCCGGCCTTGCGTGTCGCCTGCGCGAGCAGCCCCGCCATCATGTCGGCCGCGCCGAGTTCGTTGAACTCGCGCGTCGTCGCCGCGACGGCCTCGACGAGGTTGCCGGCCGTCTCCAGCGCGCCGTCGCCGATCGTCGCGACCGTCGCGAGCTTCAACGGCACCAGTTGCCGGATATGCCGCTCGATGCGCGACGCGTAATCGGGATAGAGATTCGGAAAGCTGGCCTGCGCGGCGCGGAAGCACGCTTCGAGCTGCGGATGATTCGATTCGCCGAACAGCGCGCGGCCGACCGCATCGGCGGGCGCCGTGCGCACGGCTCGATCGGACGCCGGCGCCGGCCCGAAGTCGAGCGCCTGGGGTGCAGGCCGCGCCGACGCACGCGCGACCGGCGCACCGGGCGCGGCCGGCGCGTCGAACGCAAGACGCCCGGGCGTGCGCTCGGGCGTCGTATCGAACTCGAGCCGCTTCGGCTCGTCGGACGGATTCGTCATCGCCGCTTCCTGCCCGGCGCGGCGGGGTGCCGCGCGCCGGGCTGCCGCCAGTCAGACCGCGCCGCCGTACGCGCGGACGAAATCGCCGAGGCCGCGGTTGTAGCCCGCGCCGACCGCCTTGAACATGAAGTGGCCGTCGCGACGATAGAAGCTGCCGACCTGCACCGACGTCTCCATCGAGAAGTCTTCCTCGAGCGCGTACTTCGCGATCACCGCGCCCGACACCTCGTCGGCGATCTGGATGTAGCTGTTGCGAACCTGCCCGAAATTCTGGCGGCGCGCTTCGGCCTGGTCGATCGTCACGACCACCGAGATTTCCTCGACGTCGGCCGCGAGCTTCGTCATGTCGATGAAGATCACTTCGTCGTCGCCGTCGCCGCTACCCGTGCGGTTGTCGCCGCTATGCACGACGCCCAGGCATTTCGACGAAGGCATTCCGCGCTTCGGGAAATCGTCGCCCGGCTGGATGAAGGTTTCCTTGCGCTCCATCGTGCGCACTTCGCTGTTGTAGAACACGAAATGCTGATCCGAGATCAGTTTCGGATTGTTCTGCGCGTCGTACTTGCACAGGAACACCGACACGTCGAGATCGAAATCCGTGCCCGTGTCCGTCGCGTTCGCGTCCCAACCGAGACCGATGCGGAATTTCTGCGTGCCGGGCGCTTCCTTCGACAGGTTGACGCGACCGCCTTTCGACAAATTGATCATCTGAACCTCTTGTGCTGGAACCGCCGTTGCGCCGGCGGCGATGCCGGGCCGCCTGCGGCGGCCCCTTCGTTGATGCTGTTCGCGCCGCGTGACGCGCGCTTACTTGCCCGCCACCACCGCGCGGTTTTCCTTGCGCTGCACGACGATCGACGACCACACGGCCGCGGCGATCATCGCCGCGCCGATCAGGCCCGTGACGACCTCCGGCACCTCGAATTTCACGCCCAGGAACATGATCGTCGCGAGCGCGCCGATCGCCCAGAACGCGCCGTGCTCGAGAAAGCGGTACTGCGCGAGCGTGCCCTTCTTCAGCAGCACGAGCGTCATCTCCCGGATGTAGGCCGCGCCGACGCCGAGGCCGAGCGCGATCAGGAAGATGTTGTTCGACAGCGCGAACGCGCCGATCACGCCGTCGAAGCTGAACGACGAATCGAGCACTTCCAGATACATGAAACCCGCGACGCCTTCGCGCACCACGCGCGTGCCCGTGTCCTCGCCGCCGACCAGGTCGCCCACGCCGTGCGCGATCACGAAGCCGATCACGCCGAACGCGCCCGCGAGCAGGAAGCTCACCTGCTCGGCCGCGGGCACGTAGAACGACGCGACGATCACGATCGCGAGCGTCAGCGCCACTTCCAGCGCGGTGATGCGGCCGAGATGGCGCATCGGGCCTTCGAGGAAGCCGATCCAGTGCTCGTCCTTCTCGGTGTCGAGCATGAACTTGAAGAACACCATCAGCAGGAACGCGCCGCCGAACGCCGACACCTCGTGATGCGCGGACGTCAGCACCGCCGCGTACTTGTCCGGCGATTCGATCGCGAGCGTCAGCGCATCCCACAGGCCGATGTGGCCGATCACCGCGACGATCAGCAGCGGGAACACGAGCCGCATGCCGAACACCGCGACGGGGAGGCCGAACACCATGAAGCGGTTGCGCCACTTCTCCGACCAGTTCTTCAGCACCGATGCGTTGACGACCGCGTTGTCGAGCGACAGCGAAATTTCGAGCACGCACAGGACCGCGACGATCAGCATGTCCTTCACGCCGCCGAGGAGATAGGCCGCGATCAGCGCGAGCGCCGTGAGCGACAACGGGATCTTGAAATCTTTCAACATGATGGGGTAATCGAGTTCAGAAAAATGGGCAGGCGGCACGCGCTTACTTCGCGCGTACCCAGTCGCAGAATTCCTGCGTGATCAGTTGTTCGTAGATCTGTTCGTCGCTGAGGTCGAGCGATTCGAGATGCAGGAAGCCGACGTTCGGCATTTCGTCCGCGACTTCCGCGAGGAAGTCGAATTCGCTCGGATCGCCGACGCCGACGAGCGACCAGTACAGCGGGAAATGCTGCGATTCGGCCAGCAACTGGCGCACGCGCTTGCGGTCGTTCTTCGGGTTCTGGCCGTCGGTGACGAACAGCACCCACGCGGGCAGATGGCCGTTCACGGGCGCCGAAGCGGCCGGCGCGGACGTGTCGTCCGCACCGCCGAACAGCCGGCTCAGGAAGCCGCGCTTTTCCTCGCGCTTCGGCTCCGGCGCGCGGAAGAAGAAGTCGACGATGTCGTTCATCACCGGCGCGTACTGCGTGCCGCCCCACTTGTCGATCCGCGCGTTGAGCACATGGTCGGAAATGTACGAGCCGTAGTTGTCGGGCGTCGCGGTCGGCAGGCGGTCGTAGCCTTCGGTGAAGGTCCACGTGTCGACTTCGCCGTTGTCGTCGAACTTCAGGGCGATGCCGAGAATCCGGTCGTGCGTCTCCTGGATCACGCCCGACTGGTACAGCGGCTTCGCGGAGCCCGAGATGTCGAGCGCCGCGCCGACGCGCACGACGGGCGGCTTCAGGATCTGACGTTTTTCGAGGACGATCGCGACCTTCGCCGCGCGTTTCTCAAGCGTAATCATGCAGTGTTCTCTCGGTTCTCTTAGTTGTGCTTCGGAGCGAATCGGGTGATCAGGTCCTGTTCGAGCTGGCGCAGGCGCGGCGCGTCCTGCTCGCGCTGGCGTCGGCCGTCGGCGATGATCTGCGTGATGTCGTCGAACGCGCCGAACAGCTGCTGCTGCGCGTATTCGAACGTGTCGGTCGAGATCACCGGACGCTGGCCGAGCTTCGCGACTTCCTGCGCGTTCCGGCGATTCAGGTCGGCCTGCGCGCGGATCGCCTCGTCGGCCGCGTCGTACGTCGCGTTCGCGAGCGCCGCCGCGCGCTTCGTGCCGAGCTGCTCGAGATAGAGCGCGAACGCGTTGGTCCACGCGGGGATCAGCACGGTCTTGATCGTCATGAACTTCGACGTCAGCGTGCGTTTCTGGTCCTGCTCCATCCGGATCTGCGGCGCGAGCTGCTTCGACATCAGCATCGCGCGATCGAGGTCGTCGAGCTTGCTTTCGAGTGCGTCGACCTTGCGCTTCACGTCGAGCAGGCGCTGCGCGGCGAATGCGTCGTCCGCCGGCTGCTGGCCGGCCGCGAGATGCGCGCGCAGCGCCGCGAGCGCCGTTTCGCCGTGCGCCTTCGACTGCGCGAGCGCCTGGTGCAGCGCGTAATTGTCGTTGTACATCCGCTCGAGCTCGTCGATGCCGGCCTTCTGGCGCTGCGCATGGTTTTCGAGCTCGACGACGAGCGTGTCCATCCGCTTGCTCACCGACTCGTATTGCGACAGCAGCTTCTCCTTGGTCGAGCGGAACAGCCGCGTGACCTGCGTGAGCAGCCCGCCCTTGTCGGCGCCGCGCGGGTCGAGCCCCTTCGCGGTCGCGATCAGCTCGTTGAGCTTGTCGCCGAACTGGTCGGCATCCGATGCCCGGACGCTCGCGAGAATCTGCTGGGAGAAGGCGGCGATGCGCGTGCCCTGCGTCGCGCCGAGCTGGTCGATCTCGTCGACGGTGATCAGGCGCGCATGTTCCGTCGGCGACGCTGCCGATGCCGGCACGACGACGTTGGCGACGACGTTGGCGACGGCGGCCGGCACGGCGACGGGTGACGAAGACGAGGTGGACGGACGATCGCTGACCGCATCGGATTTGTTGTCGTCGAATAGCGGCTTCATGTGGCTACCACGTTTCCTTTTCTGCTTTTTGCTACGTGTTGTCGTGCGCGCGAGGTACGTTTGCGCGGTTGCCGTCGTGCTCTCTCACGGGCGGCAGACGGACAATAAAGGGGGACGGTGCGGTGCGTCAAGCCGGGCAATTCTTTCAATTGCCATTCGATCTGTAAGACATGCGATAGGAATTCCGATACGGCCTCCGACACGTCAGGGCCCGTGCCTTGATGGAGCGCGAATCCGGATTTCCCCGTGCACATCGGTAAAGAGAATCGGAAAGAGTTTTGAAAGAATCGGCCTCTCGCTATTCCGCTGATTGTTACAGATTGCTTAACGCGGGTGTCGCGTCCTAGTACGAGTAGCCTTGCGACGTCGGGCGCGCGTCGTGACGGCGGCCCCACCACGGCAAGTACGCGTTGTTCTCTCCGCGTGCGCGGAACCAGTCCTTGTCGGGATCGATCGGCGTCAGCTTCGACGGCGCGACGACGACCACGGCCGTCGGACGCTCAGCGTCGGTCGTGCCCGCCACGAGCACGTTTCCGCCGAGATGATTTGCGCGGCCGATCGCGAGCGCCACATCGGTCAACGCCGCGCCGGCCCCCATGTCACCGAGCAGTGCCGACGTGTTGAAGGTCGCGCCGCGGAGGTCGCTTTCCGGCACGGCTTCCGCGAGCCCTTGCAAAAGGGACGCGGCCCTTGCCGAAGCGGCAGCGCTGCCCTTGCCTGCATCGTGGATAACGTAGTTCAGCGACGAGACCGTAACGCCCGCATTGGCTGCCGCCGCATCGATCGTCGACTTCCATGCCGGCACCGCGCGGCTGCCGTTCTGCTTCGCGTCGAGATCCATGACGCTACCTTGCGCCGCCTTGCCGATCCATGCCAGCGGTTCGCGTTCGGTCTTCAGATCCGGGCCGGCGAGGAACAACACCACCATGTTCTCGTTGATCTGTTCGTCGTGCGGGGGAAAACTTGGTGCGTCCCAGTTCATCACCCACACGCTTTTGTCGGGATGCGCGGCCAGGTAGTCCAGCGCGGCGTTCAGCGACGTGAAGCCGGCATTTCCGTGGCCCGACGTCACGTGCACGTCGGGCGGCGTATCGCGGATCCATAGATTTTTTGCGGAGGGGTTGCCGATTTCATACATGTTTACCATTTCGTCGCGCAAGAACGCGCCGGCAGCTATCGGATCGAGACGGCCGGCAGGAAGTGCAAGTTCGACACGCACCCCGGCCAGTTCACGCCATTCACGCTTGTACTTCGAGCCGATGCTGTAAAAATAATCGGGGTTCATCACGTAGCGCGTCCGAAACAACACAAGAAGTTCGCCGACGTATTTTTCATAGAACCCGGCAAACGATTCACGTCCCCGGTTGCCATCCGCGACGATGGATATCGCTTGCAAGGTCGAGTATTTCACGGGGTTGGTCCGGACCATATCGTCGTTGGCATTCGGCTTCACCAACCCGAGCGTCCACAGCAATTGCCACTCGGTCGGATAGTCGCGACGCTGCAGCGGATTGAGCCATTCAAGTCCGACGACTTGAGCAACAAACGGCGCGGCAGACGCACCTTCGACGGATCGCGTCGATGCAGCGCGCGTCTCAACCCGCAATGGCGAGCACGACAAGAGCGTCGCCATCACGATCGAGACGCACCCGATACGTCTGGCAAGAGTGAAACAGTGCATGAATACCCCGATCGAACCGGCCAACCCGGCGCGCCGGTCCGCAAATTCATTCCCGTCCGGACGACGCTAGACTCGAAATCAGCGTTGCACCGCACGATGTCTTGTGACCATCGAATGCCGCCGGTTTCCCGTCGACGATGACCTGCGGATCGCCTTCGGCGATAAAGCAGGCCTGATGGCCCGCGATCGGGCAGACACACGTGTCACCGAGCCGGGCGACCGGCCGCCCCATCACTTCGCTGACCGCACTGCCGGTCACGACCTGACCGCCGTGGCTCGTTGCGTCGCCGACCCGAATGATGCCGCGCATGCGCGCTCCTTATTCCGAATAGCCTTGCGATGCCGGACGTGCGTCGTGACGGCGCCCCCACCACGGCAAATACGCGTTGTTCTCACCGCGCGCGCGGAACCAGTCCTTGCCGGCGTCGATCGGCGTCAGCTTCGAAGGTGCGACGACGACGACTGCCGTCGGATGCTCCGCGTCGGTCGTTCCGGCTACGAGCACATTTCCACCGAGGTGATTCGCGCGACCGATCGCCAGCGCCACATCGGTCAGCGCCGCACCGGCGCCCATGTCACCGAGTAGCGCCGATGTATTGAAGGTCTGCGTACGGAAATCGTATTCGGGCAGTACTTCCGTCAGCGTCTGCGACAGTGACGCAATGCGTGTCGATGCAGCATCGCTGCCCTTGCCCGCGTCGTGCACGATGTAATTCACCGACGACACCGGCACGCCTGCATTACTCGCCGCCGCATCGATCGTCGACTTCCATGCCTGCACCGCGCGGCTCGCGCCTTGCTTGGCCTCGAAATCCTTGACGTTGCTTCGAGCAGCCTTGCCGATCCAGGCCAGCGGCTCACGCTCGGTCTTCAGGTCGGGGCCGGCGAGAAACAGCACCACCATGTTCTCGTTGATCTGTTCGTCCTTCGGTGGGAAGCTCGGTGCGTCCCAGTTCATCACCCATGCGCTTTTGTCCGGGTGGGCGGCCAGATAATCCAGTGCCGCGTTCAGCGACGTGAAGCCGGCATTGCCCTGCCCCGATGTCACATGCACATCCGGCGGTGTGTCGTGGCTCCATAAATTTTTAGCCGACGGATTGCCTATTTCGAAAAAGTTAACAATCTGATCTCGCAAATGCGACGACGCCCGCTCAGGATCGAGTCGACCAGAGGGGATTGCCAGTTCGACATGCATGCCAGCCAATTCTCGCCACTTCTTCTGGCTATCCGAGCTAACTGTGTAAAAATAATCCTCATTTGTGAAATATCGAGTCCGAAAAAGCACCAGCAACTCATTGATATACTTCTTATAAAACCCGGAAAACGATTCACGCCCCCAGCGGCCATCGGCCACGATAGAAATCGGTTGCAATGTTGAGTATTTTTTGGGATTGACCCGAACCATGTCATCGTTGACATTCGGCTTTACTAGGCCGAGCGTCCACAATATCTGCCACTCGGTGCTGTAATCCTTGCGCTGCAGCGGGTTCATCCAGCCAAGCCCGACGACCTGAGCCACGAATGGTCTGGACGCCCCGGCTCCGGTAGCTGGAACCGCCTTCTCGTTCAATGAAGCCGCGACTGCTCGCGGGCTCGCAATCACCGTTGTAAATGCAAATACCATGATTGCTACAAGTCCTGGAACCAGGACTAACCGCTTCATCAAAGTTCCCATGCTCAACAATGCTCCTGTCCGCTCATCAGACGCAACCAATATCAAAACCGATACACCCAGCGCAAGAAGCAATGCACCGCCGGCGACTCCGAATCGACGCGGCCATGTAGCAATGGCCGATCTCATAAAATGCCTCCAAGCTTCAGGAAAAACCCACCATCTCTTTCGTCGTGTATCTTGGAAGGCATTTTTGCATGATCATCCTTAACAATCCAATCCTGCAAAAATAATTTTTCACATTTTCCAGTTATAATATATTCCGCCATCTTACCATTTTGGCCCTCATCCCCCAAACTATTGGCAAATCGCCAATCAGCCTGAATCCTGATTTCCTCCAAATCCGTCTCAGTCAGATAACAGAGCCCAATTGCCACATCATAAGCCAACGCCTTCTCAGCATGGTCCTTGTTGGTCATGATGGTCGAATGGTTCGTTGGATTATTCTTGTCCCCGCCGTTCAGAATCTGAAATATCTCGTTGTTCCGCCATTCGGTATAGTCAGCGCTCGCTGCCCCCGGATTGTCCTCCCCGACCACATTTCCGAACTTGTCCACCCATCGACGGTTTCCGGATCTGCGCGCTTCCATCCGGAGAATGGAATGATCCTCATACCGCTGCGCAGCTTCGGATGCAGTATCCCCCTGCGCCTTCAGCGCATCACCCTCAGTCTTGAATTTTTCCGATTTCGCGTCGAAGTTGTCGTACGGATCGTCATCGCGCTTGTTCTCCTTGTTGGCGTCACGCGCGGCCGACGGCGGATCGTAACTCTCGTTGAAGCTCCCTTCCTTGATCGGTTTCCCTTGCGCATCGCAAGCGCCCGATGGTTTGCCATAACGGAACGCCTGCGGGAGGAAGCGAGTCTCCTTATCGAGCATCGGTGCCGTGATCGGGATTTCCCAGTCTTTTGGCGGATCGGCATTGACCTTCATATCGGTCAAATTAAACAGATAGAGGGCGGGACTCGTTATCAGCGTCATGAACTTCGGGAACAACCCTTCATTGGAATGCATACCTCGTCCAAGACCATATCGCGCAGGCGGTGATGGCGGATACCAGAAACCTTCCTTCTGGTTCTTGTCCTTGCGCCAGCCGTCCTGCCAATACCGATAGAGCTTGTTCTCTCCGCCCACCTCGAAATTCGACGCGAATACGCGTTGCGAAAAAACACCCCACCCGTTCGTCGAACTGATTTCATCGATACTCATCCCGCGCCAGCCGATTCCCTGAACGGTCAAGGCGGAAATGACCTGATCGTGCGGGCAACAGTACAGCGTCACTCTCCCGTAGGTGTTCTTCTGGTACAGCCCATGCGCCTCTCGGTCCTTGGCTGCGCTATACGGTTTGCCCCCGTTCTTCGACGGTCTCGCGTTTTCCATCGCCCGATCGAGATCCTCCGCAGGCATCTCGAGCTCGGCCCGCGCACGCAGGATATCGAAGTACTCTCTCAGCGTTTCCTTGCGCGCGACATAGGTCTCGCGTCCCACGCGCCCGTTCTTGTCGCGCACCCCGCGCTGGGCCCACGAGTCGGTCATGTTGGCTTCGACGAGACTGTACGGGGGATTGGCGAGCACATAGGTGTCGGCCACGCAGCGCCCTTTCTTGCCCCACTGATCCGTCACCTCGGGCAACCGGTCACCGAGGAACGCTGCGGCGAGACCGATCATGTTTCCCTGGCTGTGGCACACGATCGTGATCGGCGCGTCGGCCTGTCGCTTGCGGATCGATTCGACCAGGCGTGCCAGCCGCAGTGCGCCAAGCACACCGTAAGTGCGCGGTGGCGTGGAGTAGATTTTTCGATTGCCGATGCCGTTCATGTGCTGGACGGTCAGCCACAGAAAAAGCCGATCGTTCAACCCGTCGTTCCACAGGTCCGGCAAACTCGTACACCCGCCCGCGAACGGACCACCGCCCCAGTAATTCTTCTCGTTGAGCATGATCTTGTCGCCATACTCCTGCAGCTCCTCCGCATTCGCGGCATAGCCCCATCGAAAGTGGATGACGGGCGAAAAGGACGGATCGGGCTTGATGTACGTCTTCGACGACATGTCCGGATTCAGGAAGCCGTCCGGCGTCAGGCTTTCGATATAGCTGACCGGCGTCATCTGCCCGGCCACCGGCCCCCAATGGAACAGCTGATCGTCATAACGCCCCATGCGCCGGTTCAATCCTGCACACAACCCCTTCTCGGCCTCCTTGAACCATTCCCCTTCCGAATTCACCCCGTGCACGAAAATGACGACGCCCGGCAACGGCATCTGCATCACGCACTCGAGGTCGTTGCGGTTGAACAGCGTCGTCCCCAGTCCACCGCCCACCGGAGTCTGCGACGGGTCGTCCGTCGACGGTTGCCCGCCCGGGTTCTGCGCAAAGTTGTAGTTCGACATGTTGTTTTTCTTGAAGACTCAACTCAGGTTCTAGACTTGAAGAAGCGAACCGCCAATTGTTCGAACTGATCGCTGCTGACTGGCGCCAGCTTGCCCTGCGCGTCGGTCTTCCCCTTGATCAATTCGCCCGACGCCTTTCGCACCTCGGCTTCCATGCCCTCGACCGGCTGCCCATCGGTGGCCCGGACCAGCTTCGGCACCCGCCCCAGCGAGCCCTGGTCGAACTTCGGAAAATCGGCGCTCATGCTCGCCGGCCCGGCCCAGGTATGGGACGCGGACTTGACGGTAAAACTCCCCGGACACCCGAGCTCGATATCCCCGCCCTGCAGCTTCAGATACGCGCCGCCCGACGTCACGAACACGACCTGCTCGCTGGCCATACCCGCGAGCTTGCCGCCGCCCGCCGTCATCTGGATGTTCTTCGCCGAATCGATCTGCGTGTCGTCGTTCTGGCTCTGCAGCGCCACCTTTCCCTGGTTGGCGATCGCCGACACGCCGTCGCTGTGCGCGAACATCGCGACGCCATGCCCGGCCTGCAGATTGATCCGCTGCCCGCTCGTGTACTGAAGATGGTTCTGCGCAACGACATCGACGTTACCGCCCGCGTGGGTCGTCACGGTCTTCGGCGTCGCCATGCTGATGCCGGCCGGCGCGGTGATGCCGATGGCCGCCATCGACGCGCCTGACGACTCACCGTCGCCGGACGCCTCGCCATTCGGCCAGCCTTTCACCGTGGTCATGAGCGCATCGTGCGGTTGCGTATCGGGCGCCACGCCCTGATGCTGGCCCGCGTAGTCGCCGAGACTCTTGAACAGTTCGACGCACTCCTGCATCAGTTGCAGATACTCGTCCCGAGCGAGGTGGCCGTCGCTCGCGCGAAGCCGCTCCCAGGCCGAAATCAGCATCGCCTTGCCGCTGCGAATCGCCACGTGCGCATCGCTGCGCAATTCGGCGCCCTCGCCGCGCGCCGCCCCCTGCCCGTTGTCGCGCGGCTGCGTCAGATAGCCGAGGTTCAGCTGACTGTACGCATGCTCGCTTGCCAGCTGGCTGCTGATCTGCCCGGGCGTATCGTCGAAGCGGATCTGGTTGTACCGCTGCCCCTTGATTTCCTTCGTCTTCGTGCCGGAAAGATAGCGGTTGCCCGGCAGCGCGCCGGTATGGCTGAAGGTCGCCGGCACGTTCGGGCCGTTGGCCAGTACACCCATCACGACGAGCCGGTCCGGATCGCCGCCGATGTGACCGATCAGCACTTCCATCCCGACGCGCGGCAACGTATTCGCACCGAAACCCGGCCCGGCGAGCGCGCACGCGACGCGTACCGGCGCACTGTCGGACGGCGTACCGCTCGTGCCGGCACCCTGTGCGTGCGCATGATCGTCCGGGCTCAGTCCCTGTATCTGCACACGGATGCGGCCCATTTCATCGCAGAACACCTCCTCGCCCTGCGGCCCGACGACGACCGCCGTCATCGGATGCACGGGCGGCAGATCGACGTGGGGATCGTAGGCCGGCGTCAGCGGCACGCCGCGGCGCACGCACGAGAACGTGTTCTCGTAGCGCCTGTCGTTTTCGTCGCCCGGCTTGCCGCTCACGTCGGTCGGCACTGCGTTGAACAGCACGCGGCTTGCCGCGAACAGCGATTGCGCGCGCTCGTTCAGTTCCTTCGGCAGGTTGTTCCGCACGCAATGATGAAGCGACGTGACGACGAACTGTCGCTGTTCGGCCGGCAACATGTCGAGTTGCGGATGCTCCGCGAGCGCAAACCAGTGACCGACGGCCAGATCGCGCACATTGCTCACGCCGTCGACGGATTCGGCGCGCAGTTCATGCGCCAGCATCCGGTCCTTGCCGATCCGGTCGAGATCGGACGACGAATCCCCGGCATGCGGGATATCGATGACGACGTCGGCCAGCAAATGCCCGAGGTCGTTGCCGCCGTCGCCCTGATCGACGATCGTCGCCTGCTCGGTTTGCGACATCCGGCCGCTCTTGTAGTCCCACGTCGGCCGAACGATCTTGCCCGGGATCAATCGGCGGCTCGTCGCCCACAGCGTGATCGAGTCGCGCTCTTCGGTGGCGGCGTCGCGATGGTAGCGGACGGTGCCGGCGGCCGTCTGCGGCAACTTCATCGAGTCGTCGGCAAAGACGAGCGTATGAACCGGCGTGTCGTGCGCATTGCCGCTCGCCCGTTCGCCGGCCTTGCCCGCCTTGACGAAGACGGTCGCCCCCTCCCGTCGCAACAGCCGCCGGATGAAATGCGCATCCGATTCGTTGACCTGCCTCGTGAGTTCACGCGCGGGATAACGCTCGGCTTGCAGACCGGACAGGTCGAACTCGAATGCGCCCGCGAGCGCCGAGCTGCGCTGGCGCCATTCCTGAAGCAGCACACGCAGGATGTCGGGCAGGCTCTTGGACCGGAACAACCGTGAATTGGTCCGCCGCTCCATCACGGACAGCACGTCGCGAATCGTCAGTTGGTAGCAGGTCAGTGAACCGTCCGATTGTCCGGTGCGAACGTCGGTGACAATGCCGTTGATGGTATGGAGACGCCCACGATCGGTCGTCATCTCGACGGAGACTGGCAGCCCGATGAAGCTGCGGATCGGCAGATCGGCCCGTGCCGACACGCAGGTCAAATGCCCCTCGATACCGGTCATCAACCCTTCGCGGATATCGGCATACTGGAGCGCAAGCACTTGCTCGAGCGTTTTCTGGGCGGGCCCCCAGTTCATGCGAACCGGCCGATTGTTCTGATCGACCACCCCCGACGCAAACGTGCGTAGCAATTCGGCTGTATTCACAGCGTGACTCTCAGGATTTTGTTTGACTTCGTTGTTCGGCGAGCAATCACGCCCGCTGGTCCGCCCTGGGAGTGCCGCCCGTCTGATTTTCGGCGAGCATAGCAAATTTGTCAGATTGGTGACGGCTTTTTGACAGGATTTAGAATCTTTTTTGCAAAGCCCACAACGGGCTCAACCCTTCACATTCTTTCGAAACGGGCCAGTTCCGTCCCGTGCCCCTCGATCGTCGCTCCGGTCTCGTTCCCGTCCGTGCCCGCATCCCCATTACGCGCCGAACGAACGGCATCGCCAAGTGACGAATCGTGTACCCGCCTCGCCTGTCGATACCGACCAACGTCGCGCCGAAATACCGATCGCCGGCCCACGTCACTCGTCCTGATGGCACGACGCTACGCCGCTTCTCCGCTCCATCATCGCGTCAATGCACGGCCTTGCGATACAGCGCAACGTACCCCGCGAGCATCAGCAGCAGCGATCCGCTGATCCGGTTCAGCCACTTCTCCCCGGCCGCCTTCCATACGCGAACCGAATGCACGCCCAGCAGCGCGTAACCGGTCATCCCGATTGCATCGATGGCGACGATCGTCGCCGCGAGAATCGCGTACTGCGGCGCGATCGCATGCGACCGGTCGACGAACTGCGGCAGCAACGCGGACATGAACAGGTAGTACTTCGGATTGCTCATCGCGACGAAGAAGCTCTTCAAAAAAGCGCCCCGGCGATCGGGCGTCGCGGGCACGCAAGGCTGTGCAGCCGCGGCCCCGCGGCTCGACATCAGCATCCGGATGCCGACATACGCGAGCCACGCCGCACCGAGCAGCTTCAGCGTCACGAACGCCGTTTCCGACGCGTCGAGCAACACGCCGAGGCCGAACCCGACCAGCGCGACGAGTACGACGTCGGCGGTGACGGCGCCGAGCATGCCGACCATCGCGTGACGCAATCCGTAGCGCGAACCGTTGCTCATCGCGAGCAACACCGTCGGGCCGGGCGTCGCGACACCGACGGACAGAATCAGCGCAAAGGCGAGCAAGGCGGAGAGCGACATGGCGTGGCGTTCCTTTTGAAGAGAGCGGTGCGGACGGCATCGACACGATCGGCCCGACGGACCGCAACCGATACGGACGGTTTGTTACGACGAATACGGACTTCGCATGATCGCATGTCCATCCCGACATCCGCCGGGCGGTTGAGCACCGTCGCCGGTGAACGGCACCCGGTTATCTCAAATAGTGGACTGATCTTTCCGTAAACGACAATGATTCTCGTTTACGCTAGACTCCGCCGCTCGATAGAAAAACACGTCCGCGACAGTACGGACGCGTCACGCCGCCCGGATTCCGACTCGCCGCCCCGGGATGGATCACCGACCACACCCGATTTGCGTCCCATGTCGACACGTTCGTTACCCGTCCGGCGTCTCACGCCGATTGCCTTCGGCATTGCGCTCGCCTGCACTTTCCCGGCCGCGGCCCGGGCCCAACAGGCCACTTCCGCCGCCAACGCAGCACCCGACTCCGCCATGCTGCCGTCGATCAACGTAACCGGCGCGGCCGAGCCGCTGCCCGGCGACCTCGCGCCGACCTACGCCGGCGGCCAGGTCGCGCGCGGCGCGGATTTCGGCGTGCTCGGCCGGCAAAAGGCGAGCGACGTGCCGTTCAGCATGACCACCTACACGTCGAAACTGATCGAGGACCAGCAGGCGCGCACGCTTGCCGACGTGCTCGACAACGATCCGGCCGTGCGCAGCGCCTCCGGCTACGGCAACTTCTCGCAGGTCTTCGTCATCCGCGGTTTCGAGCTCGCCGGCGACGACGTGTCGCTGAACGGCCTGTACGGCGTCACGCCGCGGCAGCTCGTCCAGACCGATGCGGTCGAGCGTGTCGACGTGTTCAAGGGCGCGAATGCGTTCCTGAACGGTGCATCGCCGAACGGCTCGGCGGTCGGCGGCGGTGTGAACCTGCAACTGAAGCGCGCGGACGACAAGCCGCTCACGCGCGTCACCGTCGACGGCGCCACGTCCGGCTCGCTCGGCACGCATGTCGACATCGGCCGCCGCTTCGGCAGCGAAGGCCAGTTCGGCGTGCGCGTGAACCAGTCGATCAGCGGCGGCGACACCGCCGTCGACGACGAGCGCCGCCGCAGCAACGTGACGGCGGTGTCGCTCGACTGGCGCGGCGACAGGCTGCGCCTGTCCGGCGACTTCCTGTATCAGCGGCAGCGGATCGACAACGGTCGCCCGGTCGTGCTCGTCAGCGGCAATCAGTTGCCCGCCGTGCCGTCCGCGACGCACAACTATGCGCAGCCGTGGAGCTTCAGCGAACTCGAGGACACGGTCGGCATCGTGCGCGCCGAGTATGACTTCCTGCCCGCGTGGACGGCCTACGTATCGGCCGGCGCACGCCATACGAACGAGCACGGCGACTACTACACGCCGACTTACTCGTCGTCCGGCACGACCGGCTCGCGCCTGAGCGTGCCGCACAAGGAAGATGCGCAGTCGGCCGAAGCCGGCGTGCGCGGCCGCTTCACGACCGGCCCCGTGTCGCACTTCGTGACGGCCGGCGCGTCGTTCATCCGCATCGACAGCCAGTCCGCGTACACGATGTCGAACGCGTTCCCGACGACGCTCTACGATCCGGCGCCGCTCGCGTCCCCGCCAACCGCCTATGCAGGCGGCGACATGAACGATCCGGGTACCATCACGAAGACCTGGCTGCGCAGCCTCGCGGTATCCGATACGCTCGGCTTCCTCGACGACCGCGTGCTGTTCACGATCGGCGCGCGGCGCCAGTCGATCTCGGTCGACAACTTCGACTACACGGGCGCGATCGCCACCGCCTACAGCGACGCGATCACGACGCCGGTGTTCGGTCTCGTGGTGAAGCCGTGGCGCAACGTGTCGATCTTCGCGAACCGCAGCGAAGCGCTCGCACAGGGCGAGATCGCGCCGAACACCGCACGCAACGCGGGCCAGGCGCTGTCGCCGTACCGATCCAAGCAATATGAAGCCGGCGTCCGCTACGACACCGACAAGTACGGCGCGTCGCTTGCGCTGTTCCAGATCGAGAAGCCGATGGCATATACCGATCCGGCGACGAACCTGTTCGGCGCCGACGGCACCCAGCGGCACCGCGGCATCGAGACGGCCGTGTACGGCGAGCCGTGGAAAGGCGTGCGGCTGATCGCGGGCGCGACGTATCTCGACGCGACGCTGCGGAACACGGCGGGCGGCGCGAACGACGGCCACCGGCCGATCGGCGTGCCGTCGTTCCTGCTCAACGCGGGCGCCGAATACGACGTGCCGATGCTGAACGGGCTCACGCTGACCGCGCGCTGGATCCACACGGGGCCGCAGTACCTGGACGTCGCGAACACGATGTCGATTCAGGCGTGGGACCGCGTCGATCTCGGCGCGCGTTACGCGACCGACGTGTTCGGCAAGAAGACGACGTTCCGCGCGACCGTGCGCAACGTCGCGAACAAGTCGTACTGGTCGTCGACGATCGGCGGATATCTGACGCAGGGCGACCCGCGCTCGGTGTGGCTGTCGGTGACGACGGATTTCTGACGGGCGCCGAAGGGAGTGGCGGGCAGCCGCCAGAGTTTGCTATACTCTCGGTCTTCCGGAGAGATGGATGAGTGGTTTAAGTCGCACGCCTGGAAAGCGTGTATAGGTTAATCGCCTATCGGGGGTTCGAATCCCCCTCTCTCCGCCAGTATTCAATGCCCGCGCCAGCGGGCATTTTCGTTTCCGGAGAAAAGCAGGCCGATGGTTCGGCTTGCGCGGGGATTCGATGGGATTCGCTCGCGAGCGAATCCGCAGCCCGCGCTTGTTTGGGCGAATCCCCTCTCCTCGCCAGAAAGCATAAGGCCCCCGATTTCCCGAGAAGTCCGAGGGGGCGTTTCATTTTGCACGTCGGTACGCGCTACGGCCGCCTTGCATCCTCACGGATGCCGAATGTAATCCACCAGCGCCCGCGTATATTCATCCGGCCGCTTGTCGCACAGACTCACCGCGATCGCCACCGCGAACCCCGCCGGCACGCCGAACACGCCCGAGCTGATCGGCTCGATCCCGAACCACGCGCGCCCGGCGAATCCGGTCAGTTGCGTGAAGAACGGATAAGTCGACACGATGTAGTACACGCACACCGCCAACCCCGTCACCATCCCGGCAATCGCGCCGCGCGTCGTCGTGCGCTTCCAGAACACGCCCAGCACCAGCACCGGAAAGAAGCTCGACGCCGCCAGCGAAAACGCGGCGCCGACGAGAAACAGGATCTTCCCGGTATTGAGCGACGCGACATACGACGCGAACAGCGCCACCCCCAGCAGCAGCACCTTCGAGATCGTCACGCGCCGCTGGCTCGTCGCATCGGGCGCGACCATGCAGTAATAGACGTCGTGCGACAGCGCGTTCGCGATCGTCAGCAGCAGCCCGTCTGCGGTCGACAACGCCGCGGCCAGCGCACCGGCCGCGATCAACCCCGACACCACGTACGGCAGCCCCGCGATTTCCGGCGCGGCCAGGACGACCATGTCCGGCTGCATCTGGATTTCCGACCAGTGCACGATGCCGTCGCGAATCACCTCGACGACGCTGATCAGGTCGGGTTCGAAGTGATGCCATTGCGTGACCCACGCCGGCAATTCGGCGAACGGCCGCCCGACGAGATTCGCGAGGATCTCGTACTTGATCAGCACCGCGAGCACCGGCACGCTCAGGTAGAACAGCGCGATGAAGAACAGCGTCCAGCCGACGGAACGCCGGGCGGACGCGACCGACGTGGTCGTGTTGTAGCGCGTCAGGATGTGCGGCAGGCTCGCGGTGCCGAGCGACAGGCACAGCAGCAGCGCGAGGAAATTCCGCTCGCGCGGCTTGCGTTCGTCTTCGCTCGCGGCCGGAAACGGCTCGTGCATCGGCACGGGCGGCTCGGCACGCGCGAGCAGGTCGTCACGCGCCTGTGTCCACGCCACGCGCGCCGCCGCCGGATCGCGCGGGAAATCGGCCAGTTCGCGCTCGAGCTGGCTGATCTCGCGCAGCGGCCCGTTGTGGCGCCGCAGGTCGGCAAGCCGGTCGACGAGATGCCGGCGCGCGTCCGCATGGGACGCCGGCAACCGGTCGAGCCGCGTCTGGATATCCGCGGCTTGCCGGCGGTACGCATCCCGCACCTGCTGCTCGTCGCGCGCGTCGCGCACCTGCGCCTCGCGCGCCGCGACACGCTCCATCAGCTTGCCGTAATTGAACTGCGGCACGGGCCCGAGGCCATTCTTCAGCGCGATCAGCGACACCGGAATCAGGATCGCGCTGATCAGGATGATGTACTGCGCGACCTGCGTCCACGTGACCGCCCGCATCCCGCCGAGAAACGAGCACACGAGAATGCCCGCGAGCCCGCAGAAGATGCCGATCGCGAAATCGACGCCGATGAAGCGCGTCGCGATCAGGCCGATCCCCTGGATCTGCGCGACCAGGTACACGAACGAACACAGGATCGCCGCGCCGGCGGCGAGCGCGCGCACGGCCGTGCTCGAAAAGCGCGTGCCGAGAAAATCGGGAATCGTGTAGCGCGCGAGCTTGCGCACATACGGCGCGAGCAGAAACGCGACGAGGCAGAACCCGCCCGTCCAGCCCATCACGTACGCGAGCGCGTCGTAACCGGTCGCGTAGAGCGAACCGGCCAGGCCGATGAAAGACGCGGCCGAGAGCCAGTCGGCCGCCGTCGCCATCCCGTTGAACGCGGACGGCACGCGCCGCCCGGCCACGTAGTACTCGACGAGATCGGACGTGCGCGACAACAACCCGATCACCGCATACACGGCGATCGGCACGAACAGAAACACGTAGCCGATCCAGACGCCCGAGCCCGTCGCGCGCTCGATCCGCCACATCAGCAGCACGAACCCGAGAAACCCGAGCGTGTAGAGCGCGTACGCGCGTATCAGTCGATGCGTCAGCATGAATCAGCGCCCGCCGCTCGCAGGGCCGGCGCGTGCCGCATGCTCGTCGTACGCGCGGCGCAGCGTACGGTCCGCGCGTTGCATCAGCCCGATGTAGACGACGATCAGCACGAGGTATACGAGAATCGCGCCCTGTGCGCCGACATAGAACGGCAGGCTGAAACCGGCGAAGCGAACGCCGGCGAGCGCGGGTCCGAAGAACGGCACGATGAACGACACCGCGAAGCCGATCACCATCAGCACCGCGATCAGCGCGACGTTGAAGCGCCAGTAGCGTGCGTGCGCACGCGCGAGCGGCGCGGGAACGGGGGGTGGCGCAGCAGGCGCCGAACGGGTCGGAACGGTCATGCCGTTATGTAGCAAAAAGCCCCTGCGCGGGCAATCGGGATTGCCGCGCAGGGGCTCGCGCGCATGACGCGCAACCGTGTGCTCAACGCACTTCGGTGAGCTGCTCGAGGATGGCCGGATTCTCGAGCGTGGACGTGTCCTGCGTGATCGCCTCGCCCTTCGCGAGCGAGCGCAACAGGCGCCGCATGATCTTGCCCGAGCGTGTCTTCGGCAGGTTGTCGCCGAAGCGGATGTCCTTCGGCTTCGCGATCGGCCCGATCTGTTTGCCGACCCAGTCGCGCAGCGCCTTCGCGAGCGCCGCGGCTTCGTCGCCTTCCGGGCGCGAACGCTTCAGCACGACGAACGCCACGACCGCCTCGCCCGTCGTGTCGTCCGGACGGCCGACCACCGCCGCCTCGGCCACCAGCTCGTGCGACACCAGCGCCGATTCGATCTCCATCGTGCCCAGCCGGTGGCCCGACACGTTCAGCACGTCGTCGATCCGGCCCATGATCGTGAAGTAGCCGGTCTCCTTGTCGCGCACGGTGCCGTCGCCGGCGAGATAGAGCGTGCCGCCGAGCTCCTCGGGGTAATAGCTCTTCTTGAAGCGCTCCGGGTCGCCCCAGATCGTGCGGATCATCGCCGGCCACGGGCGCTTGACGACGAGAATCCCGCCTTGCCCGTTCGGCACGTCCTGGCCCGTCTCGTCGACCACCGCGGCCGTGATGCCCGGCAGCGGCAGCGTGCATGAGCCCGGCACGGTCGGCGTCGCGCCCGGCAGCGGCGTAATCATGTGGCCGCCGGTTTCGGTCTGCCACCACGTATCGACGATCGGGCAGCGCTCGTGGCCGACGTGCTTGTGATACCACATCCACGCTTCCGGATTGATCGGCTCGCCCACCGTGCCGATGATGCGCAGGCTCGACAGGTCATAGCTCTTCGGGTGAACCTTGTCGTCGGCTTCGGCCGCCTTGATCAGCGAGCGGATAGCGGTCGGCGCGGTGTAGAACACCGTGACCTTGTGATCGCCGATCATCTTCCAGAAACGGCCGGCGTCCGGATAAGTCGGCACGCCTTCGAACACGACCTGCGTGCCGCCGCACGCGAGCGGCCCGTAAGTGATGTACGTATGGCCCGTGACCCAGCCGATGTCGGCCGTGCACCAGAACACGTCCGTGGGCTTCCAGTCGAAGGTCCACTTCATCGTCTGCGCGGCCCACAGCAAGTAGCCGCCCGTGCTGTGCTGCACGCCCTTCGGCTTGCCGGTCGAGCCCGACGTATACAGGATGAACAGCGGATGCTCGGCGCCGACCCAGGTAGGCTCGCAGCGCTCGGATTCGCCGTCGACGAGTTCGTGCATCCACAGGTCGCGCTCGGCATGCCAGTCGATCTTGCCGCCGGTGCGGCGATAGACGATCACACTCTTGACCGCCTCGCAGCCGCCCAACGCGATCGCCTCGTCGGCGATGCTCTTGAGCGGCAGCGTCTTGCCGCCGCGGGCCTGCTCGTCGGCGGTGACGAGCGCGACCGCGCCGACGTCGACGAGCCGCTCGTTCAGCGATTTCGCGGAGAAGCCGCCGAACACGACCGAGTGCGTCGCGCCGATGCGCGCGCAGGCCTGCATCGCGACGATGCCTTCGATCGACATCGGCATGTAGATGACGACGCGATCGCCCTTCGCAATGCCGCGTTTCTTCAGCGCATTCGCGAAGCGCGACACGCGTGCGAGCAAGTCGGCATAGGTGACGCGGGTGACGGTGCCGTCGTCGGCCTCGAAGATCACCGCGACGCGCTCGCCGTTGCCGGCTTCGACGTGGCGGTCGAGACAGTTGTACGACGCGTTCAGCTCGCCGTCCTCGAACCACGTGTAGAACGGCGCGTTGCTCTCGTCGAGCACCTTGGTGAACGGCTTGTGCCACGCGAGGCCCTCGCGCGCGAGGCGCGCCCAGAAGCCTTCGTAATCCTGCTCGGCCTCGGCGACGAGCGCGCGATAGGCCGGCATGCCGGAAATGGTCGCCGTCTTCTCGAGCGCCGCGGGCGGCGCGAACTGACGGGTTTCGTGAAGAACCGATTCAATCGCAGACATCGACTACCCCTTGGTGAACATGAATCCTCTGCATGGCGGCGCGATCGTGCACGCCGCGCGTCTTGGCCGGCGCTCGCGCGCCGCTGTCTCCCACCCACCCGCACGCGGCCGCGACGGCCTGCGCACGATGCTGCACCGCACCACATCACGCGAACGCGACCTGCGGCCCGGCAGTGTCCACGATAAGCGCTCCAACTTACCCGTCACTTACGCGGCCTGGCCGTTTCGTGCGCGGGGCGGCGCATCGAGTCAGCTTTACGCTGTTACAACCGCGACCCTACAATCCTAACTGAACTCGCCTTCCGGATTCCAGCTTGAATCGCTACGCCCTCTTCCTCATCCTGTCGATGCTGTTCGTCGGCAGCAACGTCGGTATCGGTAAATCCATCGTTGCATTCGTCCCCGTCGCCATCCTCGCCACGCTGCGCTTCGTGATCGCGATCGCCGTGCTGTGGCCGCTGTTCAGGCCCGTGAAAATGCGCGCGGTCAAGCGCGGCGAATGGCTGAACCTGTTCCTGCAAGCCTTCTTCGGCACCTTCATGTTCACGCTGCTGATGCTCAACGGCGTGCAGCGCACGAGCGCGGTGGCCGCGGGCGTCATCACGAGCACGATCCCGGCGATCGTCGCGCTGTTCGCGTGGCTGATCCTGCGTGAAAAGCCGAACGGCCGTGCGCTCGTGTCGATCGCGCTCGCGATCGTCGGCGTCGTGACGATCAACCTCGCCAACGGCGGCGCGGCCGGGCATGGCGCGCACGGCGACGCGTCCGGCTCGCTGGCCGGCAACCTGCTGATCCTCGGCGCGGTGTGCTGCGAATCGATCTACGTGATCCTGTCGCGCCGGCTCACGCAAACGCTCGCCCCGATCGACATCTGCGCCTACACCCACCTGTTCGGCCTGTTCCTGATGCTGCCGCTCGGCGCGACAGCGCTGTGGCGCTTCGATTACGCGAGCGTGCCGGCCGGCACCTGGGCGCTCGTCGTCTGGTACGGGCTGTCGGCGAGCATCTTCTCGTTCTGGCTGTGGATGAAGGGCATCCGGCACGTGCCGGGCAGCCTCGCCGGCGTGTTCAGCGCGGTGCTGCCGATCGCCGCGGCCGCGTACGGCATCGCGTTCCTCGGCGAGCGCCCGACGCTCGCGCACGGCATCGCGCTCGCGTGCGTCGTCGCCGGCATCGTGCTCGCGAGCCTGCGTGTGAAAAGCGTGCCGGCCGCCGCTTCGTGATCCGTCCCTCGCAGTGCCGGCGCGTCGCTGCAGCCGCGCCGGCCGACGCGTTACAATAGCGCGCCTTTTCAAGATTACCCCCGATACCTGCGCCCCGCGCCCGTACCCCGACATGTCCGCCCCGCATTCGCCCGGTCATTCTGGCCGTCGCCCGCTTCGTCCGCTTCCCGCGCTGATTTTCATGAGCCGCTGGCTCCAGGTTCCGCTTTACCTCGGCCTGATCGTCGCGCAGGCCATCTATGTGTTCCTGTTCCTGAAGGAAGTCTGGCACCTGCTGTCGCATGCGACGGGCCTCGACGAAATCAGCGTGATGCTCGCGGTGCTCGGCCTGATCGACGTCGTGATGATCTCGAACCTGCTGATCATGGTAATCGTCGGCGGGTATGAAACGTTCGTGTCGCGGCTCGGCATCGAGGGCCATCCCGACGAGCCCGAATGGCTCGACCACGTGAACGCGGGCGTGCTGAAGGTCAAGCTGTCGATGGCGCTGATCAGCATTTCGTCGATCCACCTGCTGAAGACCTTCATCAACCCCGATCAGCACACGACGCACGCGATCATGTGGCAGGTGATCATCCACGTGTCGTTCCTCGTGTCGGCGCTCGTGATGGCATGGGTCGATCGCCTCACGACGCACACGCATCCGGCCCATTTCCACGAGACGCATGCGCCAGCGGCGTCCCGACCGGCGGCCTGAACCGTCGGCAAATCCTTCCCCACTGTCCCCACAGAGTCTCAGCCATGACCGTCATCAAACAGGAAGACCTGATCCAGAGCATCGCGGATTCGCTGCAATACATCAGCTACTACCACCCGCTCGACTACATCCAGGCCCTCGGCCGCGCGTACGAGCTGGAAGAGAGCCCGGCGGCGAAGGACGCGATCGCGCAGATCCTCACGAACAGCCGCATGTGCGCGGAAGGCAAGCGTCCGATCTGCCAGGACACCGGCATCGTGACGATCTTCGTGAAGGTCGGCATGGACGTGCGCTGGGACGGCGCGACGATGGGCCTCACCGACATGATCAACGAAGGCGTGCGCCGCGGTTACACGCACCCGGACAACGTGCTGCGCGCGTCGATCGTCAATCCGCCGGAAGGCGCCCGCAAGAACACGAAGGACAACACACCGGCCGTGATCCACTACGAGATCGTGCCGGGCGACAAGGTCGACGTGCAGGTCGCGGCGAAGGGCGGCGGCTCCGAGAACAAGTCGAAGTTCGTGATGCTGAACCCGTCCGACTCGATCGTCGACTGGGTGCTGAAGACGGTTCCGACGATGGGCGCCGGCTGGTGCCCGCCCGGCATGCTCGGGATCGGCATCGGCGGCACCGCCGAGAAGGCGATGCTGATGGCGAAGGAATCGCTGATGGAGCCGATCGACATCCAGGAAATCATCGCGCGCGGCCCGAAGGACTGGGTGGAGGAGCTGCGCGTCGAGCTGCACGAGAAGGTCAACGCGCTCGGCATCGGCGCGCAGGGCCTCGGCGGCCTCGCGACCGTGCTCGACGTGAAGATCATGGCGGCGCCGACGCACGCGGCCTCGAAGCCGGTCGCGCTGATTCCGAATTGCGCGGCCACGCGCCACGCGCACTTCGTACTCGACGGGTCGGGCCCGGCCAAGCTCGAAGCGCCGTCGCTCGACGCCTGGCCGAAGGTGCAGTGGGAACCGAACACCGAAACCAGCAAGCGCGTCGACCTGAACACGCTGACGCCGGAAGAAGTCGCGAGCTGGACGCCGGGCCAGACGCTGCTGCTGTCGGGCAAGATGCTCACCGGCCGCGACGCCGCGCACAAGCGCATCGCCGACATGCTTGCGAAGGGCGAGAAGCTGCCGGTCGACTTCACGAACCGCGTGATCTACTACGTCGGCCCGGTCGATCCGGTGCGCGACGAAGTGGTCGGCCCGGCCGGCCCGACGACGGCCACGCGCATGGACAAGTTCACCGAGACGATGCTCGCTCAGACGGGTCTGATCTCGATGGTCGGCAAGGCCGAGCGCGGCCCGGTCGCGATCGACGCGATCAAGAAGCACAAGGCAGCCTACCTGATGGCGGTCGGCGGCGCGGCCTACCTCGTGTCGAAGGCGATCCGCGGCGCGAAAGTGCTCGCGTTCGAAGACCTCGGCATGGAAGCGATCTACGAGTTCGACGTGCAGGACATGCCGGTGACGGTCGCCGTCGATTCGTCGGGCACGTCGGTGCACCAGACGGGTCCGAAGGAATGGCAGGCGAAGATCGGCAAGATCCCGGTCGCCACCGCTTAAGCGCGATCGAACGAAAGGCCGGACGGAAGTCCGGCCTTTTTACTTCTCATTCTCATTATTGTGTGCGGCCGGTTGTTCGAGGCTGATTCTCATTACACGCAAAAGGCAGGCCCGACAAGGCTTCGAGGCTTGGCTTTTCTCGTTCGAGCGATTATCGTTCGGTTTCTGAAGCCCCACTGAACAAGGAACAGCCATGCAAGGCGACAAGAAAGTCATCGAATATCTGAACGCCCAACTGAAGAATGAACTCACGGCGATCAACCAGTACTTCCTGCATGCGCGCATGTACAAGCACTGGGGGCTCGACAAACTCGGCAAGCACGAATACGACGAGTCGATCGGCGAAATGAAACACGCCGACTGGCTGATCGAGCGCGTGTTCATGCTCGACGGCCTGCCGAACCTGCAGGACCTGCACAAACTGCTCGTCGGCGAGGAAACCGAAGAGATCCTGAAGTGCGACCTGAAGCTCGAGCAGATCTCGCAGTCCACCTGCAAGGAAGCGATCGCCTACTGCGAATCGGTGCGCGACTACGTGTCGCGCGAGATCTTCGAGAAGATTCTCGACGACACCGAAGAGCACATCGACTGGCTCGAAACGCAGATCGACCTGATCGGCAAGGTCGGCCTGCAGAACTATCAGCAAACGATGATGGGTTCGGCCGAGTAATCGCGCCACCCGCCAGCCCGCCGCCCGCCCGACGATGACGAACCCGTCCGCCGCTACCGCGCCGCGCGCCGCCGCCCCTGTCGGCATCTTCGACTCGGGGCTCGGCGGCCTGTCGGTACTGCGCGCCGCGCGCGCGCATTTGCCCGACGAATCGTTCGTCTACGTCGCCGACTCGCACCACGCGCCGTATGGCCCGCGCGACGAGGCATTCATCACGGAACGCACGCTGGCGATCGGCGAGTGGCTCGCCCGCGAAGGCGCGAAAGCGCTCGTCATCGCGTGCAACACGGCAACGGCACGGGCGATCGCGACCATCCGCGAACGCCTGTCGATCCCGCTCGTCGGCGTCGAGCCGGGCATCAAGCCGGCCGCCGCGCTGTCCGCGACCGGCGTCGCGGGCGTGCTCGCCACGCAATCCACGTTGAACAGCCCGCGCTTCCAGGCGCTGCTCGACCGCTACGGCGCGGGCCGTCGCTTCATCTGCCAACCCGGCCACGGGCTCGTCGAAGCGATCGAACGCGGCGACACGAACTCCCCCGAGTTGCGCGCGCTGCTCGAGCGTTACCTACAGCCGATGCTCGACGACGGCGCCGATACGCTGGTACTCGGCTGCACGCACTATCCGTTCTTCACGGAAACGATTCGTAACCTTGTGGGCGAGCGCCTGACGATCGTCGACACGAGCGATGCCATCGCCCGCCAGCTCGCGCGGGTGCTCGACGAACGCGGGCTGCGCGCGCCGGCCGGCACGCACGCCGCGCCCCCGCGCTTCTGTTCGACGAGTGACGGCCTGCAACTGCGCGCGCTCGCGTCGACGCTGCTCGGCCTCGATGCGCCGGTCGAATCCGTCACCATTTCCTCGCCGAACGCGCGCGCCTGCGCGACCGCCTGACGCGGGCCGGCACGTCCGCTCTCCCTGCTTCGCCACGCCCGCCGCTTCAAGGGTCCGATGGCTTTAAAAAAAGCCGACCCAGGCTTGTCAACGCCTGCAAAATTAATGATAATAATTCGCATTAACGTTAGCTATCGCAACTCATCATGATCGTCTGCGTGTGCAAGTCTGTTTCCGATCGCAAGATTCGCGCGTCCCTCGCCGAGGGCGTGAGCTCTTTCGACGAACTCCAGTTCGAACTCGGCGTGGCCACGTGCTGCGGCAAGTGCGAGGAGTCCGTACGCGACCTCATGGCCGAGCAAGGCGTCTGCGCGAGCCGGTGCGGTGTCGAGCATCATGCGCATCCGATCCCGATCACGTTCTACGACCGCAAGGCGGCCTGAGCGACGCTGAGCGTGCGCATGCGGCCAGGCCGCATTTTTTGTTTTGACCGTCAGCAAGCCACCGTCTGCGCGAGCCAACGGCTTACCTGCCAAGGAGCCTGTGATGGAATTGCTGATCGGATTCGTAACCACCGTTTGCATCTCGCTGCTGATCTTCCGCAAGTGATGCCGATTCACCTGCCGCGCCCCGGGTGCGACGTCGTTCTTTCAAGCTAACATGCAGGCTTCGCATCTCGCTCCTGCCGGCGCCATGCCGGCTGCACCACGTATGAATCCCCGAGTGATCGTCGTCGCGGTCGGTGTGCTTGCCGCACACGCGATCATGCTCACGGCCGCGTGGCTCCATCGCAACCCGCCGCCGCCGAAATCGGTCGAGGTGCAGTCGATCACCGCGCAGCTCATCGCGCCTGCGCCGATCGCGCAACAGGTCGCGGCCGAGTCGATCCCGCAGCCCGCGCCGCCGAAGCCAGTGCCGCGCGTGAAGCCGAAGGTCGAGCCGAAACCGATGCAGAAAGCGGCGAAGCCGACCCCGCAACCGGTTGCGCCGTCGCCGGCCCCGTCGCCCACGCCCGCTCCCGCCGCCGATCCGACACCTGCTCCCGCCGCCCCCGCTCCCGCGGCACCGGCCGCCACGCCGGGCCCGGCGCGCGAAACGATGCAGGTCAGCGCGCCGAAGAACGTGCCGACGCTCCAATGCAACTTCGTGAAGCCCGACTATCCGTCGATGTCGCGCCGCCGCGGCGAATCGGGCACCGCCTATGTTCACTTCGTCGTTGGCGTGACCGGCAAGATCGAAAGCGACAGCATCGTGTTACAGAAGAGCAGCGGCTATCCGCGCCTCGACGATGCCGCACTCGACGCGATGCGCTCGACCACCTGCCGTCCATATATCGAGAACGGCCAGGCGATCCGCGCCGCCCGCACACAGCCCTACAGCTTCGGGCTCACCGACTAACCTGCCTCATCCGGAAGATTCAAAGGAAACAAAAATGCAAAGCTACGGTATCGCGCACGTCTGGGCGCAAGGTGATTTCGTCACACGCGCGATTGCGATCACGCTGCTCGTGATGTCGGTCCTGTCGTGGATCGTGATCGTCGTCAAAGGCTGGAACGTGATCCGCCTGAACCGCCTCACGAAGAACGCCGAACAGGCATTCTGGCATTCCGACAATTTCGACGATGGCATCAAGAAGCTCGGCCTCGCCGCCTCGACGCCGAACGACAACCCGTTCCTCGCGCTCGCGCTGTCGGGCAAGGAAGCCGCCGACCACCACCATCAGACCCAACCGCACCTGCACGATCGCATGGACGTATCGGACTGGGTCACGCGCTGCCTGAAGGACACGATGGACGAAGGTATTTCGCGCATGCAGAGCGGCCTCGCGATCCTCGCATCGGTCGGCAGCACGGCGCCGTTCGTCGGCCTGTTCGGCACGGTCTGGGGGATCTACCACGCGCTGCTCGCGATCGGCGCCACCGGCCAGACGTCGATCGACCAGGTCGCGGGCCCGGTCGGCGAATCGCTGATCATGACGGCCTTCGGCCTGTTCGTCGCGATTCCCGCCGTGCTCGGCTACAACGCACTGACCCGCGCGAACAAGGGTGTCGTCAGCAAGCTGCGCCGCTTCGCGCACGGCCTGCACGCGTACTTCGTGACGGGCGCGAGCCTCGCGTCGTCGTCGACGCGCGACGGCCTGCGTCTCGCATCGCGCGCCGCCAGCTGAGACGAGGTGATCCATGGCCATGAACACCGGTTTCAGCGACGATGACGACGATGCCGTGATGAGCGAGATCAACATGACGCCGCTCGTCGACGTCATGCTCGTACTCCTGATCATTTTTCTCGTGACGATCCCGGCGATGCAGCATGCGGTGAAGATCGACCTGCCGCACGCCAGCAGCCAGCCCGTCGACGAAAAGCCGCAGACCGTCGACGTCGCGATCCAGGGCGACGGCACGATCCTGTGGGACGACCACACGGTCACGCGCGAACAACTGCAGGCACGCATCGCGGAAGCCGCGAAACGCACGCCGCAGCCGGAATTGCATCTGCGCGCGGACCGCAAGGTGGCGTACGAGCACGTCGCGGAAGTGATGTCGGATGCGCAGGCAGGCGGCTTGACGAAGCTCGGCTTCGTGACGGAGCCCGGCGCGAAAGCGAAGTAACGTGCGCGCGTCCCGCCGTCGCGGGTAGTATCGGCGCACCTAGCCGGCCACCCCTGACCGGGCGTCCCTAACCGGGCGTCCCCAACCGGGCGTCCCCAAAGTAAAAGGCCTTCATCGCCAGATGAAGGCCTTTTTTCATGCGCACGCGGGCGCCTTCGGGCGGCGGGCTCTTCGGCGGTATCGGTTGCGCCTCGAGCAACGCAAATGCGACTCTGCCGTGGTCTGCACGGACTGCGCGTTCTGCCCTATCTGGCTCACAATATATGCGGCCACCTGATTTCGCTCAGAACTTCCTTCACGAAATGGGATTTCAATATAGGCTCGCCCGTCCGCGCATTCAAGGTTCCGGCGATTGAAACTTGCGATTGCAGGCGACGCTTCAATGACAAAACAAATTTGCGTCGCCGTGGGCGCCGTGTTCAGGTCGCCGAAACATCGGCCGCCGCTTCCTTCTTCGCGCGCTCGGGGCAACCCGGCTCCTTGTACGCGCCATGGTCGAGCTTCTCGACCAGGTAATCGACGAACGCTCGTACCGCGGGCGGCATCCCTTGCCGCGATACGAACACCGCATACAGTTGCGGCACCGGCAGCGTCCAGCCGGGCATCACGGGCGACAGTTGCCCCGCGCGCAGCGCGTTGCCGTACATCATCTCCGGCAGCGCCGCGATGCCGAGGCCATCGAGCACGGCCTCGCGGATCGTCATCAGGTCGGCCGTCACGAGCCGAGGATCATGCTCGTGCACGTGGCGCGTTCCGTCCGGCGCGATCAGGTTGAATACGTGCCGGCCGTCGACGCTCGGCGTATCGAGCGTCTCGAAGCCGGCCAGGTCGTCCGGCACCAGCGGCGGCGCATTCTGGCTCAGCAGGCTCGGCGCGCCGACCAGCATCTGCTCGGTGCGCCACAGCGGCCGCACGACGATGTTGGCGTTCTGCGGCGGCTCCGAGCGCACGCGCAACGCGACGTCGATCGAATCCTCGAACAGGTCGATCACGCGATTCGTCACGCGCACATGCACCTTCACCTCAGGATAGCGGCGCAGGAATTCGGGCAGGATGCGCGACAGCATCGTCTGCGACAGCGTCACCGGCACGCTGACGCGCACCGAGCCGCGCGGCGACGCACGCAACTGCTGCACCGCGTTCATCGCGGCCTTCGCTTCGGCGAGCATCGCCTGGCAATGCTGGTAGAACAGCTCCCCCGCCTCGGTCAGTGCGAGCTTGCGCGTCGAACGCTGCAGCAGGCGCACGCCGAGCGCCGCTTCGAGCTCGGTCAGGCGCCGCGACAGACGCGATTTCGAGATGCCCAGCACGCGCTCGGCGGCCGAGAAGCCGCCATGTTCGACGACCTGCGAGAAGTACATCAGGTCGTTCAGGTTATGTGCATCGATATTCATCTCATCGTTCCAATTCCAGAACAATCCATTGCGAACCGCCGCGAATCGCGCGGTAAAACGCCCAATATAATAGCGCCATGTTTCAAAAATAACGCTATTCCGATGATGTCGAGGGCTTCCCATGACCACCGCTCGCTCGCTTGATCGCACCTACCCCGCGCTTCGCACCACTGAAGGCGGCGGTTTCGTGGTTCACCGCCCGTTCCCCACGCGGCTGCTGATGGATTTCGATCCGTTCCTGCTGCTCGATGAAATGGGCCCCGTCGACTACGCCCCCGGCGAAGCCGTGGGCGCGCCCGACCATCCGCATCGCGGCTTCGAAACCGTGACCTACGCGCTCGACGGGCGCTTCCGTCATCGCGACTCGTCCGGCCATGCCGGCACACTCGGCCCCGGCGACGTGCAGTGGATGACGGCCGGTGCCGGCGTCGTGCACAGCGAGATGCCGGACCCGGCGTTCGCTCAGGCAGGCGGGCGCTCCCACGGCTTCCAGCTGTGGGTCAACCTGCCGCGCCGCGACAAAATGATCGCGCCGCGTTACCAGGAGATCCCGGCTGCCCGCATTCCGACCGCGACGTCGCCGGACGGCCGCGCGCGCGTGCGCGTCATCGCCGGCGAAGCATTCGGCGTACAGGCCGCGATCGAGACGCGCACGCCGATCCTCTATCAGCACTTCACGCTGGAACCCGGCGCAACGGTCACGCAGCCCGTGCCGGCCGGTTACCGCGTGTTTGCCTATCCGATCGACGGAACGGGCCTCTACGGGCCCGACAGGCAGGCTGTCGACGCACGGCACATGATCGTCTACGGCGACGACGGCGACACCGTCACGTTCGCTGCCGGCGACACGTCGCTCGATCTGCTGCTGATCGGCGGCGTGCCGCTCAACGAGCCGATCGTCCGTTACGGCCCGTTCGTGATGAATACCGAGGAAGAAATCCGGCAGGCCGTCGTCGACTACCAGACCGGCCGCATGGGCCGCATCGACGCGTGAACCAGTTGGGGCGCAGGTGCCGCGAAGCCCGTGGTTTTGCGTCACAATAAGTGCTTGAATCATGCATGTGGCGCCCCCGTCACCAGAAGGAACCCCTGCCCTTGAACTTCGAACATCTGATCCAGATCAACTCCGACGATCCGGCCGTGCCGGCCCTCACCCGCGACCAGCTCTGGGAAGGCCTCGTGCTGCGTGCGGAACAGCCGCAGCTGTTCGTGATCGGTCTCGACAGCTGCGTCATCCACGAACGGACGGACACGACGCTCGAACGCGAACTGCATTACGGCCACGCGACCGTGCGCGACCACGTGACGTTCACGCCGAACCAGCAGGTCCGCTACGACATCCGCGCGGCCGACGGCGAGATCGGCGGCTCATTGACGATGACGATCGAGGAGCGCGACGACAACGAGCTGTTCCTGCGTTTCGAGTACCGCACGACGCTGACGGTCACGGACGACAGCGAAGAAGCGCGACAGACGCACGGGATCGTCAAGGAGGCGTACCGCACGTCGGATATCGATACCGTTCGCCTGATCCGCGAATACGCGCAGGGTCGCAAGGATCCCGATCCGCTGCACTGAATCCCCGTGGCGGCCTGCGGGCCGCCTTTTTTGATTCAAGCTATCAGCGCTGACATTTCGATTGACAAAGAGTTTTTGTAAATGGGAATGGTTATCATTTAGAATTCATTCCATCGTATCGACAGTCACCGCTCAAACCGAATGACCGACACCATGCGCCCGACCACGCTGACCCTGCGCCGCACCACCGGCACCGCAGCCAGCAGCCGTCAGAAGACGGCAGCGGTCACCACGCCGGCGAAACCCGCCGGCAACCGCGATGCAGGCACGCGGGTCGTCAACAGCGATGCGCTGCTGCAAGGCCAAAGCCATGTCAGCATCGCGCATAACGGAGAGACTTATCAGTTGCGCGCCACGCGGCTCGGCAAACTGATCCTGACGAAGTAACGACCGAGTATTGTGGGGACCACCTCCCTGAGAGGTGTTGGGCAGTAGCCAGCGTAACGGCTTGCACGCGAGATCTAGACCCCTTCGTGCAAACACACTCAAGCAGCCGTTGCAGCAAGCCAAGCCACTTTTTTTGGTTCTCGCACAAGGAAGAAAAAAGCGACACGTCGAAGGACGTGTCGCTTTTTAGTTTGAGCTGCCAATGCGCGAAGCACGTTGCCCGGGTGTCGCATTGCTGCCGCCGGTGCGGCGACAGCGAGGAGCGGCATGCTCGCCGCTTCAGAACCCCCAGAACATCAACCACCATGCGCTGTCGACGACGGCCAGCCCGACGGCGAACCACGCGAATGCCGCGAGCCGGCGCGGCCATGCCGCATAGCGCCCCGCTACCTTCCACGCGAGCCACGCACTCCACACATTGGCGCCGACCAGAATCGCGATACGCACATCGGATGCCCAGCCGAGCGGCACATGCTCG
Organism: Burkholderia sp. ABCPW 11; assembly: GCF_001523445.1. Classification (NCBI taxonomy): domain Bacteria; kingdom Pseudomonadati; phylum Pseudomonadota; class Betaproteobacteria; order Burkholderiales; family Burkholderiaceae; genus Burkholderia; species Burkholderia sp. ABCPW 11. Next base: position 59,006 of record NZ_LOVM01000066.1, read on the forward strand.
GCGCGCAGCAACGACAGCGTCGTGGCCGACAGCCCGAGGAACACGCCCGCACCCGCGATCGGAATCAGCGCCTGTGCGAGATGATGCAGGCGCACGCGATCGAAGCGGCCGAGCATCAGCGTGGCGCCGGCCAGCAACACCAGCAGCGCCGTGCCGTACACGAGGCCCGTGCCGACGATGTAGCTGACGACCAGCCCGCCATCGAGCCAGGAGAACACGTCGTTGCGGTCCGGGTAGTGCGTGAGCAGGAACCACGGCGCATTGGTCTCGAGCGGCCACGTGATGTCGCGGTCGATCAGCCAGCCCGCGAGCCATTGCTTGATCTGCACGAACCAGGGGCTGACGGTCCAGTGGAACGCGCCGATCGCCACGCCGAGCAGGCCGTACAGGATCAGCGCGGTGTCCCACGGGTTGGCCTGTTCCGCACCGAGGTTCACGACTTCGTCGGACGGCGAACGCAGCGACAGCGAAATCGCGTCGCGGTGCCCGCTGCAGCGGCCGCACATATGGCAGGCCGCCGCACCCTTCATGTTGCGCAACGGCACGAGCGGCGCACAGTTGATCGGAATCACGCGATGGCCGTGCTCGCCGTTCTTGTACGAACGGCGCCATGCATCCTCGTCGACCTTGTAGCGCATCGGCGCGAGCCGTGCGAGCAGCCCGAACACGCCGTTGACCGGACACAGGTACTTGCACCACACGCGTTTCTCGCGGCCGTACAGCACGCCGATCACGATCGCGCCGACGGTCGAGCCGCCGAGCACGAACAGCACCGCGAGCGGGTACTGGTACACGCTCACCATCTGCCCGTAGATCGTCGTGATGCCGAACGCGACGAACGGCCAGCCGCCCCACCGGATCCAGCGCGGAATCGGGCCGCCGCGGCCGAACTTGCTCGCGTATTCGGTAAGCGCGCCCTCAGGGCACAGCACACCGCACCAGACGCGGCCGAGCATCACCATCGACAGCAGCACGAACGGCCACCAGATGCCCCAGAACGCGAACTGCGCGATGAGCGTGAGGTTGTTCCACAGGTGCGCGGAATCGTCCGGCAGCGGCAACACCGCCGGCACGATGATCAGGAACGCGTAGACGGCGACGACGATCCACTGGATACCGCGGATCAGCGCACCGTGGCGCTGCATCCACTGGCCGGCCTGCGCGAGCCAGCCCGGCTTGACGGCGGCGACAACGCTCATGCCGCGCGACCCGCTGCAACGGCCGGACGGCGGCTCGCGCGCTTCATCAGCAGCCAGACGACCGCCCAGTACACCGCATACGCCACCAGGTTGGTCAGCGCCGGGTGCGCGCGATAGCCGGTCAGCGTCGCGACGAGCGAACCGAACGTGCCCGAATCATCGAGGATCGCGGACGTATCCCACACCTGCGAGATGCCGAGCGGCAGGATTTCCTTGTCGATCAGCTTGTCGACGCCGGTCTGGAACAGGCCCGCGCCGAGAAACAGCAGCATCACCTCGGTGACGCGGAAGAAATGCCGCCACGAGAAATACTTGCCGCCGAGCTGCAGCAGATAGAACGTGAGGAACGCGAGGCCGAGACCGATCACGACCGCGAGCATCTGGCTGCCGTCGACGTGGCCCGACTGGCCGAAACCGAGGCCGTACAGGAAGATCACCGTCTCGCTGCCTTCGCGCGCGATCGCGAGCGCGACCAGCACGGCGACGCCCCACCAGTTCGAATCGCGCGTGCTTTGCTGCAGCGACTGCTCCATGTCGCGCTTCAGCGTGCGGCCGTGCCGGCGCATCCACAGCACCATCTGCACGATCAGCACGCACGCGATCAGCACCATCGCCGTCTGGAAATAGTCCTGCGCGTCGCCGGACAACACCTCGGTGAACCCGACCAACGCGGCGCCGAGGCCGACGGCCATCAGCAGGCCGGCGCCGACGCCGGCCCAGAGGAAAGGCAGGCCGCGGCGCGCGTCGTCGTCGCCGTTTTTCAGCCATGCATAGAGAATGCCGACGACGAGCAGCGCTTCGACGCTCTCCCGCCAGACGATGAACAAGATCTGACCCATCGATACCTCCTGACGCGCGGGGCAAGGGACTGGACGCCCGCGCGCAGATAAAACGCGTTACTTCGCGACGATCACGCCCTGTGCCTGCTGGTGAAAATCGTCGAAAAACTTGTATTCGCCCGGCGACAGCGGGGCGACGACCACGAACGAATCGGCGCCCGGCGCGAGCACCTTCTCCTTGCGCAACTGCACGCTCTCGAATTCGGCGGCGCCCTTGCCGGTGTTCCTGATCTCGATCTTGAAGCGCTGGCCGGCCGGCACTTCGATGCGCGCGGGATTCAGCTTGCCGTCCGTCATCTCGAGCTTGAACGTCGGCAGATCGGCTGCATGCGCCGCGCCGGCAAGCCACAGCGCAGCGGCTGCGGCAACGATTTTCTGGGGAATTTTCATTCTGGGTTCTCTACGCCGACGGCGCGCCGAAGCGCGCCGTTCGTCATGCCACCGATCAGTAACCGCCCTTCTTGCCGATACCGGCGAACGGGAAGTCGTACTCGAGCGTGATGGGCTTGAACCACGGGCCCACGCCCGTTTCCTTGTCGACGTGGCGGCCGAACGCCATGTGACCAGACTGCATCGGCGGCTTGACGACCAACGTCAGGTGATACTTGCCCGGGCCGGCGAGCTTCACGTTGTCGCCATAGTGCGGGCCGTCGCTCGCGACCATGCCCATCAGGTCGCCCTCGGCCTTCCACTTCGTGTCGCCCTGCTTCGTCAGCTTGTACGTGACCTGCAGGTACGGCATCCAGTCGCCTTCCGCGAAACCGGTCGGGTTGTTCTTGACCGCATGGATGTCGGCCTCGAGGTGGATGTCGGAATCCGACGCCTTGCGCATCATGCCTTCCGGGTCCATCGTGATCGGCTGCAGATACACCGCCCCGATTTCCATGCCGCCCTGGATCTGCTGCTTGCCGATCGGATACTCGGCCGCCGAGGCCGACATCGCGGCCAGCGCCGCCGCTACCGCAACCGTCGTGCGGATGAACGAAGAACCCAACATGGACACTCCTTGTTATTTGTCTGACTATCTTGACGACATGCGAGCCGCCGCCGGGCGCCCGCTGGAAACACTAACGCGACGAAGAACGTTAATGCGAACTATTCTCAATACATGAGGAGTTTAGCACCGAACCCGTTTCCGAACAAACGGAGAGGGCCGTAAACCCCTGATCCGACAAGGCTTACAGGCGCTTTACCAAAAGGATTCGGTGACGCTTGGAAAGATTTACCGCCCGCCGCTGATGTGATCGCCGACGTTCGCGCCGAACACGCGTTCGCGCAGCACGGCAAGCTGGTCGCGGGTCGCGGCGGCCTTCTCGAATTCGAGGTTCTTCGCGTAGTCGGCCATCTGCTTCTCGAGACGCTTGATTTCCTTCGCGAGTTGCTTTTCCGACATGTCCTCGAATTTCGCGCGCTGCTGCGCCTCCTTCAACTCCGCACGCGCGTCGTCGGCGTTGTAGACGCCGTCGATGATGTCCTTGATACGCTTCACGACGCCGCGCGGCGTGATGCCCATCTTTTCGTTGTAGGCGATCTGCTTCGCGCGGCGCCGCTCGGTTTCGTCGATCGCGCGCTTCATCGACTCGGTCATGTTGTCCGCGTAGAGAATCGCCTTGCCGTTCACGTTCCGCGCGGCACGTCCGATCGTCTGGATCAGCGAGCGCTCGGCGCGCAGGAAGCCTTCCTTGTCCGCGTCGAGGATCGCGACGAGCGACACTTCGGGAATGTCGAGGCCCTCGCGCAGCAGGTTGATCCCGACCAGCACGTCGAACGTGCCGAGCCGCAGGTCGCGGATGATCTCGACGCGCTCGACCGTATCGATGTCGCTGTGCAGATAACGCACCTTGACGCCATGGTCGGCCAGGAACTCGGTCAGCTGTTCGGCCATGCGCTTCGTCAGCACGGTGATCAGCACGCGCTCGCCGGCCTGCACGCGTGCGTTGATTTCGGTCAGCACGTCGTCGACCTGCGAGCTCGCCGGCCGCACCTCGATTTCCGGATCGACGAGGCCCGTCGGTCGCACGACCTGCTCGGCGATCTGCCCCGTCACGCGCTTCTCGTAGTCGGCCGGCGTGGCCGACACGAACACGACCTGACGCATCTTGCGCTCGAACTCGTGGAACTTCAGCGGCCGGTTGTCGAGCGCCGACGGCAGGCGGAAGCCGTAATTGACGAGGTTTTCCTTGCGCGCGCGGTCGCCGTTGTACATGCCGTTCAGCTGGCCGATCAGCACGTGCGATTCGTCGAGCAGCATCAGCGCATCGGGCGGCAGGTAGTCGACGAGCGTCGGCGGCGGATCGCCGGGCGCCGCACCCGAGAAATGCCGCGAATAGTTCTCGATGCCCTTGCAGAAGCCGAGTTCCTGCAGCATCTCGAGATCGAAGCGCGTGCGCTGCTCGAGGCGCTGCGCCTCGACGAGCTTGCCCTCGCGATGGAAGAACTCGAGCCGTTCGCGCAATTCGTCCTTGATCGTCTCGACCGCGCGCATCACGGTGTCGCGCGGCGTCACGTAATGCGACGACGGATACACGGTGAAACGCGGAATCTTCTGCCGCACGCGCCCGGTCAGCGGGTCGAACAGGTGCAGCGTCTCGACCTCGTCGTCGAACAGCTCGACGCGCACGGCCATTTCCGCGTGTTCGGCCGGGAAGATGTCGATCGTGTCGCCGCGCACGCGGAACGTGCCGCGCTGGAAATCCTGCTCGTTGCGCGTGTATTGCATCGCGATCAGCCGCGCGATCACGTCGCGCTGGCCGAGCTTGTCGCCGGTGCGCAGCGTCAGGATCATCTGGTGGTATTCGGACGGATTGCCGATACCGTAGATCGCCGACACCGTCGCGACGATCACCACGTCGCGGCGCTCCATCAGGCTCTTCGTCGCCGACAGCCGCATCTGCTCGATGTGCTCGTTGATCGACGAGTCCTTCTCGATGAACAGGTCGCGCTGCGGCACGTAGGCCTCAGGCTGGTAGTAGTCGTAGTACGAGACGAAATACTCGACCGCGTTGCGCGGGAAGAACTCGCGGAACTCCGCGTAAAGCTGGGCCGCGAGCGTCTTGTTCGGCGCGAACACGATCGCCGGGCGGCCGAGCCGCGCGATCGTGTTGGCCATCGTGAAAGTCTTGCCCGAACCTGTCACGCCGAGCAACGTCTGGAAGGCAAGGCCGTCGCCGACGCCTTCGACGAGCGTGTCGATCGCGGTCGGCTGGTCGCCCGCGGGCGGGTATGGCTGGTAAAGCTGGAACGGCGACCCTTCGAAAGTGACGAATTTGGATTCGTCGAGCGCGTCGCCGACTTCGGCATGATGTTCGGACATGGAATGCGGCCGGAGCAAGGGCAAAGAAAGCATTCTAGCGCTTCGCGGCCGCGCGAACTGCTGTCGGCTCCTGACGCGCGACGGCCGCCCGAATTCACGATTCGCCGCCCCGATCGCGATGGAATCGCCGCCCCCGCCAGCGCGAATTCGCTACAATGTCAGGCTGCTGCGCTTTCCGGCGTCGCGCCGTTGGCGCGCTGCACTGCGCCCGCCCGCCGGCTGAAAGCCTGACCCTCTTTTCACTACTGCCGAATCATCATGTCGCTCTTCTCCGCTGTCCAGCTTGCTCCCCGCGACCCGATCCTGGGCCTGAACGAAGCCTTCAACGCCGATACGCGTCCGACCAAGGTCAACCTCGGCGTCGGCGTGTACACGAACGAAGACGGCAAGATTCCGCTGCTGCGCGCGGTTCGCGACGCGGAGAAGGCGCGTGTCGAGGCCGGCCTGCCGCGCGGCTACCTGCCGATCGACGGGATCGCCGCCTACGATGCGGCCGTGCAGAAGCTGCTGCTCGGCAACGACTCGCCGCTGATCGCGGCGGGCCGCGTGGTCACGGCGCAGGCACTGGGCGGCACGGGCGCGCTGAAGATCGGCGCCGATTTCCTGCGCACCGTGAATCCGAACGTGAAGGTCGCGATCAGCGATCCGAGCTGGGAAAACCACCGCGCGCTGTTCGAAGCGGCCGGCTTCGAAGTCGTCGCGTACCCGTATTACGACGCGGCCACCAACGGCGTGAACTTCGAAGGCATGCTGTCGGCGCTGAACAGCTACGCGGCCGGCACGGTCGTCGTGCTGCATGCGTGCTGCCACAACCCGACCGGCGTGGACCTGACCGAAGCGCAGTGGCAACAGGTCGTCGACGTCGTGAAGGCGCGCAACCTCGTGCCGTTCCTCGACATGGCCTACCAGGGTTTCAGCGAGAACATCGAAGCCGATGCCGCTGCCGTGCGCCTGTTTGCCGCGGCCGACCTCAACGCGTTCGTGTCGTCGTCGTTCTCGAAGTCGTTCTCGCTGTACGGCGAGCGCGTCGGCGCGCTGTCGATCATCACGTCGAGCAAGGAAGAAGCCACGCGCGTGCTGTCGCAACTGAAGCGCGTGATCCGCACGAACTACTCGAACCCGCCGACCCACGGCGGCGCGGTGGTCGCAGCGGTGCTCGCATCGCCGGAACTGCACGCGGCGTGGGTGCAGGAACTCGGCGAAATGCGCGACCGCATCCGCGCGATGCGCAACGGTCTCGTCGAGCGCTTGAAGGCGAGCGGCGTCGATCGCGATTTCAGCTTCATCAACGCGCAGCGCGGGATGTTCTCGTATTCGGGCCTGACCTCGGCACAAGTCGATCGCCTGCGCGACGAGTTCGGCATCTATGCGGTCAGCACGGGCCGGATCTGCGTCGCCGCGCTGAACACGCGCAACCTCGACGCGGTCGCCAATGCGGTCGCAGCGGTCCTGAAGTAAGGCGGCGCCGGGCGGCAGCCGTCACCGGCCCCGCCTTGCCGACATGAAAAACGCGCTCCGTGGAGCGCGTTTTTTTGTGCTGTTCAGCACGGTGGGCGCTACACCGCCCGCCCTCGCGTTACTGCATGAACCAACCGTGGCTGACGACCACCGATTGGCCCGTGAGCGCAGCGCTCGGGAATGCCGACAGGAACAGCACCGTCTGCGCGACGTCCTGCACCGTCGTGAACACGCCGTCGACCGTGTTGCCGAGCATCACCTTCTTGATCACTTCCTCTTCGCTGATGCCGAACTCCTTCGCCTGCTCCGGAATCTGCTTGTCGACCAGCGGCGTGCGCACGAAGCCCGGACACACGACGTGCGAGCGCACGTTGTGCTT
>NZ_LOVM01000067.1:0-16857 GCF_001523445.1 Burkholderia sp. ABCPW 11
GGTTCGCTGACCACGGTCGGCGCGCTGACGAACTACGTCGCGTACGGGCTGAGCAGCCCGCAGTCGTCGGCCGGCGAAGTGAACGTCGGCAATCGCCAGATCACGGGGCTTGCGGCCGGCAAGAACGGCACCGACGCGGTGAACGTGTCGCAGCTCGATTCGGTCGCGAACCAGTTGACGACGCTGATCGACCAGCGCACGACCAATCTCGGCGGTTCGTACACGTCGAACCCGTCCGGCGGCAACGTGCCGCCGGGGGCGAGCGGCCCGAATTCGTCGGCGGGCGGTTCGGGATCGGTGGCATCGGGCTCGAACAGCACGGCGGTCGGCAACAGTTCGCTCGCATCGGGCAACGGCTCCACCGCGATCGGCGTGGGTTCGACGGCATCGGGCAACAACTCGACCGCACTCGGCACGGGCAGCAACGACGGCGGACGCTCGAACGTGGTCGCGGTCGGCTCGGCCGATTCGGCGCGCCAGGTCGTGAACGTCGCGGCCGGCACGCAGGGCACCGACGCCGTGAACGTGAACCAGTTGAATGCGGTATCGAACCAGTTCACGCAGTCGCTGAACACGGTCAACAACCAGCTCACGCAGATGCAGCAGCAGATCCAGCAGACCGATTCGATGGCCCGCGAGGGGATCGCCGCGACCGCCGCGATGGCGTCGATCCCGCACATGGACCGCGATTCGAACTTCGCGATGGGGGTCGGCACGGCGACGTTCCAGGGCCAGAAGGCCATGGCGGTCGGCATGCAGGCGCGCATCACGGAGAACCTGAAGGCGACGCTGAACGGCGGTTTCGCCGGCAGCCAGCGCGTCGTCGGCGCGGGCATGCTGTATCAGTGGAAGTGATCGCGCGCAGCGGTTCGTTCCGGCACACGGTGCCGGGGCGGGCCGCGCCGAACGCAAACGCATGCGCGTGCGGCCGCGCCGCACGCTGCGCCCATCGCATTCTCGGAGTAATCAAGTGAAAAACATCCATCTTGCACTGCTGGCGTCCGTCGTTTCCCTCGCGGCCTGTTCGAGTGCGTCGGGGCCGACGTACAACGCGTACGAACTGCAGTCGCGCAACGGCATCCGAACGTTCCAGGTCGACTGCCACGGCATCCTGTCGACCGCGAAGACCTGCATGAAGGTCGCGACACGCATGTGCGGCAACGAGCCCGTGCGCCTCGTCGACACCACCACGCCGTACCGCGACGGCGCCGATCCGCATTCGATCGTGTTCCAGTGCGGCGCGGCGCCCGCACCGGCCGCCGCGGCCGTTGCGCCGGCGCCCGCGCCGGTCGAGAAGGTGAGCCTGACCGGCGATGCGTATTTCGCGACCGACTCGGCCGCGCTGACGCCCGCGGCCACCGCCGCGCTCGACACGCTGCTGAACCAGCAGGCCGACCGGCATTTCTCCCGCGTGGAAGTGGACGGCTATACCGACGCGACCGGTTCGGATGCGCACAATCAGGCGCTGTCGAAGCGCCGGGCGGATGCCGTCGCCGCATACCTGCGCGAGCACGGGCTGAAGGCGGATTCGTTTGCCGCGGCCGGTCATGGGGAAGCCAATCCGGCGGCATCGAACGATACCGCCGAAGGGCGCGCGCGCAATCGTCGCGTGGAAATCTCGCTGCAGAAGTAGGATGCCGCGACCGGGTTGCCGCAAGCGCGGCCGTCGAAGCAGGACGGCTTGCTTGCGGCGATGATGCTCGACGCGGACGACGGCGGCGGGAAAGGGCCGTCGCGGCGTGCGCATGCGGTCCGTCGCATGAACGCCGTCGCCCCACGGCGACGTGCGTCCGGCCTGCGAATCGTTATCCGCACGGGCCGTGAATCGACGCTCAGTGCCTGATCATGCAGACGGCCACGATTTCGTATCCCGGGTCGGCATGCGCGCTTGCGGCTTTCTCCGCTTCGTCGTACGAACTAAAGGATGCGGCATCCTCGATGGCCGGCGCCATGCCGATATCGCCGTCCTCGGCGGTGCACAGGAACTGCTCGCCGGTCTTCACGACGTAGGTGGACATCATGATTCCCTCCATGGTGTGCAGGGGGAAGTTCCAGTCTAGCAGGCGGGAAGGAAGTCGGCGGCAGACGCGAGTCCCGGCCGTCAATCGGGGCCGGTTCGTCGATTCGGCCGGCCGCGAAGGGCCGGATTCGCGGCCGTGGGCCGGCGTGGAGCGGCGCGCGCGCGGCGGGAGAGCGCAAAGCCGTGCACAATACGCGCATGCATGCCCCCGATCTCGAGCGCCTCGTCGCCGTCACCATGCCCTTCGGAAAATACAAGGGCCGACTCATCGCCGACCTGCCCGGACCTTACCTCAACTGGCTGGCTCGCGAAGGGTTCCCGCGCGGCGAACTCGGCCGACAGCTCGCGCTCATGCACGAGATCGACCATAACGGCTTGCGGCACCTGCTGGAGCCGCTGCGCAAACCCGCGTAGCACGGCGTCGCGCCCGGGCGGTCGCCCGATTCGCTGACGGCGAGGCGTTTTCGCGCCTTCGCCCGTTCATGGAAAACTGTATGAATATACAGTATAGTATCCGTCGAACCGGGCCGCGCGCAGGCATCCCTCGTCGCGGCCCGCGCCGCGCCTGCGGGCATCCGCCGCAGCGTTCCGGCACCGTGAACTCTGGCTAACTCATTCAGACGGGCAGGCAAATTGTCATCCAGCAATCTGATCCGCATTCGCGGAGCACGTCAGCACAACCTCAAGAATCTCGATCTCGACCTGCGCACCGGCGAAATGACGGTCGTGACCGGCCCGTCGGGCTCCGGCAAGTCGAGTCTCGTGTTCGACACGCTGTACGCGGAGGGCCAGCGGCGCTACGTCGAAACCTTCAGCGCATACGCGCGCCAGTTCCTCGACCGGATGGATCGCCCGCAGGTCGAGCGCGTCGACGGCGTGCCGCCCGCGATCGCGATCGACCAGACCAACCCGGTTCGCAGCTCGCGATCGACCGTCGGCACGATGACCGAGCTGAACGATCACCTGAAGCTGCTGTACGCGCGCGCGGCCGAGCTGTTCGACCGCAAGACCGCGCGGCAGGTGCGGCACGATACGCCGGAGACGATCTACGCGGAACTCGTCGCGCGCACGCGGGCGGACGATCCGCGCGTCGTCGTCACGTTCCCGGTCGAATTGCCGGAAGCGGTGTCCGACGAGGAAATCGCGCAGTGGCTGTCGGCGAGCGGCTACACGCGCGTGCAGGCGCAGCGCGAAATCGCGTCGCCCACCGGGGCGCGCAAGGTGCTCGACGTGGTGGCCGACCGTTTCCGCGTGCAGCAGGCCGACAAGGTGCGGGTGGTCGAGGCGATCGAGGCGTCGCTCAAGCGCGGCGGTGGCCGCGTGAACGTGTACGTGCTGGCGCCGGAGGCTGAAAACGCGGTCGCCGAGCCGCAGGTGTGGCGCTTCTCCACCGGGTTGCACGATCCCGACAGCGACCTGCGCTACGCGGAGCCGCAAGCGGCGCTGTTCTCGTTCAACTCGGCGTACGGCGCGTGCGAAACCTGTCGCGGCTTCGGCCGCGTGATCGGTGTCGATCTCGGCCTCGTGATCCCCGATGCGCGCAAGACGCTGCGCGGCGGCGCGATCAAGCCGATGCAGACGCCCGCGTGGAAAGAGTGTCAGGACGACCTGATGCGCTACGCGGCGAAGGCCGGCATCCGGCGCGACGTGCCGTGGTCCGAGCTGACGGATGCCGAGCGCGACTGGGTCGTCGACGGCTCGCCGGACTGGAACGGCAAGTGGCAGAGCCAGTGGTACGGCGTGAAGCGCTTCTTCGGCTACCTCGAATCGAAGGCGTACAAGATGCACATCCGCGTGCTGCTGTCGAAATACCGCAGCTACACGCCGTGCGACGTGTGCGGCGGCGCGCGCCTGAAGACGGAATCGCTGCAATGGCGGCTCGGCTCGAAAGAGAATGCCGACGGCGTGCTCGCGCCGGCCGATCGCTTCATGCCGCGCGGCGTCGACTGGAGCCGCGCGCAGCTCGAGGCGCTGCCGGGCCTGACCGTGCACGACCTGATGCTGCTGCCGATCGAGCGCATCCGGCGCTTCTTCGACGAAATCGTGCTGCCGAGCGCGCTGCTCGACGATGCATTGAAGCTGCTGCTCGCCGAGGTGCGCACGCGGCTGAAATACCTGTGCGACGTCGGGCTCGGTTACCTGACGCTCGACCGGCAGAGCCGCACGCTCTCGGGCGGCGAGGTGCAGCGGATCAACCTGACGACGGCGCTCGGCACGTCGCTCACGAAAACCCTGTTCGTGCTCGACGAGCCGAGCATCGGGCTGCATCCGCGCGATCTCACGCGGATCGTCGAGGCGATGCAGCGGCTGCGCGACGCGGGCAACACGCTGGTCGTGGTCGAGCACGATCCGTCGGTGATGCTCGCGGCCGATCGACTGATCGACATGGGCCCCGGCCCGGGCGAACGCGGCGGCACGATCGTGTACGACGGCACGCCGGGCGACATCCGTTCGGCGCACACGCTGACGGGCGAGTATCTCGGCGGCCGCAAGCAGGTCGCGCATGCGTCGAACTGGGCGCGCCGTCCGGTCGATGCGAGCACGCCGCGCATCGTGCTCGAAGGCGCGACCGAGCACAACCTGCGCGACGTCACGGTCGAGATTCCGCTGCAGCGGCTCGTGTGCGTGACGGGCGTATCCGGCTCCGGCAAATCCACGCTGCTGCAGGACGTGCTGTATCCGGCGATGGCGCGGCACCACGGCAAGGCGACCGAGTCGCCGGGCGCGTTCCGCAGCCTGACGGGTGCCGACCAGGTCGGCGACGTCGTGTTCGTCGACCAGTCGCCGATCGGCAAGACCACGCGTTCGAACCCGGCGAGCTACGTCGGCGCGTTCGACGAAATCCGCAAGCTGTTCGCGAAGGCGCCGCTCGCGCTGCAGCGCGGCTACGGCGCCGGCACGTTCAGCTTCAACTCGGGCGACGGCCGTTGCCCGACCTGCGGCGGCTCGGGCTTCGAACACATCGAAATGCAGTTCCTGAGCGACGTCTACCTGCGTTGCCCGGACTGCGACGGCAGCCGCTACCGCGCCGAGATTCTCGAAGTGCGCATCGAGCGCGCGGGCCGCGCGCTGAACGTCGCCGATGTACTCGACCTGACCGTCAGCGAAGCCGCCGCGTTCTTCGCGACCGACGCCGAGGTGCTGCGCGTGCTGCAGCCGATCGTCGACGTCGGCCTCGAATACGTGAAGCTCGGCCAGCCGGTGCCGACGCTGTCGGGCGGCGAGGCGCAGCGCCTGAAGCTCGCCGGCTTCCTCGCCGAGTCGGCGGCGGCAGCCAACGGCCGCCGGGTCGCGACGGAAGAGGCGCGCATCGCGCGCGCGAAGCTGTTCATGTTCGACGAGCCGACCACCGGGCTGCACTTCGACGACATCGCGAAGCTGATGCAGGCGTTCGGCAAGCTGCTCGCAGCCGGCCATTCGCTGATCGTGATCGAGCACAATCTCGACGTGATCCGCGCGGCCGACTGGCTGATCGATCTCGGCCCGGAAGGCGGCGATGGCGGCGGCTTCGTGCTGTGCGCGGGCACGCCCGACGACGTGAAGGCCTGCGCCGGATCGCATACCGGCGTGGCGCTGCTGCAGTACGACCGCGCGATGGACGGCGCAGCGGCGGTTGCCGACGAAGGCGTGCCGCTGCAGGCCGTGCTGAACGCGGCGCGCGCGCGCCGTGCGGTCGAGGGCGAGGACGTCGTGCGGATCGTCAACGCGCGCGAGCACAATCTGAAGTCGCTCGACGTCGACATCCCGCATGGCAAGTTCAACGTGATCACCGGCGTGTCGGGGTCCGGCAAGTCGACGCTCGCGTTCGACATCCTGTTCCACGAAGGCCAGCGCCGCTATCTCGAATCGCTGAACGCGTATGCGCGCTCGATCGTGCAGCCGGCCGGTCGCCCCGAGGTCGACGCGGTGTACGGCATTCCGCCGACCGTCGCGATCGAGCAGCGGCTGTCGCGCGGCGGGCGCAAGAGCACGGTCGCGACCACGTCCGAGGTGTGGCATTTCCTGCGGCTGCTGTATGTGAAGCTCGGCCTGCAGCACTGCATCCACGACGGCACGCCGGTCACGTCGCAATCCGTCGAATCGATCGCCGCGCAACTGCTGCGCGATCATCGCGGCGAACACGTCGGGCTGCTCGCGCCGCTCGTGGTCAACCGCAAGGGCGTGTACACGGATCTCGCGAAGTGGGCGAAGGCGCGCGGCAGCACGCATCTGCGCGTCGACGGCGAGTTCGTCACGGTCGATCCGTGGCCGAAACTCGACCGCTTCCGCGAGCACACGATCGAATTGCCGGTTGCCGATATCGTCGTGTCGCCGGACAACGAAGCCGAGTTGCGGCGCAGGCTCGACGAGACGCTCGAGCTCGGCAAGGGCGTGATGCACCTGCTCGCGCCGCTCGACGGGCTGCACGATGCGATGCGCAACGATCATTCGACCGCCGGGGTCGGCGCGGTCAAGGTACTGTCGGTCAAGCGCGCGTGCCCGGTGTGCGGCACGAGCTATCCGGAGCTCGACCCGCGGATGTTCTCGTACAACAGCAAACACGGCTGGTGCACGACCTGCGTCGGTACCGGCGTCACGCTCACGCGCGAACAGCGCGCCGCGTACGACGACACGGTGCTCGCCGAGGACGGCCGCGGCCGCGAACAGACGCTGCCGTCGGACGAGCAGGAGCCGGAGGGCGTCGGCAACGAGCCGTGCCCGGATTGCGGCGGTACGCGGCTGAACCCGGTCGCGCGCGCGGTCACGTTCGATGCACATCCGATCGTCGAGGTCGCGCAATGGACGGTGTCGGACACGCGCCGCTGGATCGACGCGCTGGAACTCGCCGGACGCGACGCGCAGATCGCGCGCGACATCGTCAGCGAGATCGGCAGCCGCCTTGCGTTTCTCGAGGAAGTCGGGCTCGGCTACCTGAGCCTCGACCGCGCGGCACCGAGCCTGTCGGGCGGCGAAGCGCAGCGTATCCGGCTGGCCGCGCAACTCGGCAGCAACCTGCAGGGCGTCTGCTACGTGCTCGACGAGCCGACGATCGGCCTGCATCCGCGCGACAACCAGATCCTGCTGGACGCACTGCGCAAGCTCGGCGACAAGGGCAATACGCTGGTCGTCGTCGAGCATGACGAGGACACGATCCGCCGTGCCGATCACATCATCGACGTCGGCCCGGGCGCCGGCAAGCGCGGCGGCACGCTGGTCGCGCAAGGCGCGGTCGCCGATCTCGCCGCGCAGGCCGATTCGGTGACGGGGCGGCTGCTCGCGCAGCCGATGCTGCACCCGCTGCAGCCGCGCCGCAGCGTGAGCCTGCCGGGCAAGAAGGGCGGGGCGGCGGTGCCGGAAGCGTGGCTGACCGTGCATGGCGCCAGGTTGCACAACCTGCGCGACGTCACGGTCGGCATTCCGCTCGCGCGGCTCGTCGCGGTGACGGGCGTCAGCGGGTCGGGCAAGTCGACGCTCGCGCGCGACGTGCTGATGACGAACCTGCTCGACGCGGTCGGCCGCTCGGTGCTGTCGTCGCCGGCCACGCGGCGGGCGCGCAAGGCGGCACAGCAGGACGCGCCGGCCGCCGAGCGCCGCTCGAGCGTGCTCGCGCGCAGCGCGCCGCGGCCGTCGCTGAACGTCACGCATGCGTGGCAGGGCTGCGAGTCGCTGAGCGGCTGGGAGCAGATCGATCGCGTGCTCGAAGTCGATCAGACGCCGATCGGCAAGACGCCGCGCTCGTGCCCGGCCACCTACATCGGCGTGTGGGACACGATCCGCAAGCTGTTCGCCGATACGCTCGAAGCGCGCGCACGCGGCTATACGGCGTCGCGTTTCTCGTTCAATACCGGCGACGGGCGCTGCCCCGCATGCGAAGGGCAAGGCGTGCGCACGATCGGCATGAGTTTCCTGCCCGACGTGAAGGTGCCGTGCGACGTGTGCCACGGGCAGCGCTTCAATCCGGAAACGCTCGCCGTCACGTGGCGCGGCCGGAACATCGGCGACGTGCTGACGATGGAGATCGACGAAGCGGTGGAGTTTTTCGCGCCGATCTCGAACATCGCGCATCCGCTGCAGTTGATGAAGGACGTCGGGCTCGGCTATCTGACGCTCGGCCAGCCGTCGCCGACCCTGTCCGGTGGCGAAGCGCAGCGCATCAAGCTCGTCACCGAGCTGACGAAGGTGCGCGACGACATCACGCGACGCGGCCAGAAGGCGCCGCACACGCTGTACGTGCTCGACGAACCGACGGTCGGCCTGCACATGGCGGACGTCGCGAAGCTGATTCGCGTGCTGCACCGGTTGGTGGATGCGGGGCATAGCGTCGTCGTGATCGAGCATGACCTCGACGTGATCGCGGAAGCCGACTGGATCATCGATCTCGGGCCGGAAGGCGGGGTGGGCGGCGGCACGATCGTCGCGGCGGCGCCGCCGGAAGCGCTCGTGCAGGTGAAGGCAAGCCATACCGGGCAGGCGCTGAAGCCGGTGCTGGCGCGAACCGTCACCGAAGGCGCCACCGAAGGCGCCGAAGCGGAACGGCAAGGCGCGGCGCGGGTCGGCTGAGCGCGTTGCATCCGGCGAGCGGCCCCGGTGCCTGGCGAGGCATCGGGGCCGTTCTTGTTTCGTCATGCGTCGCTCATGTCGACGCCGCTCAATTCCCGTTGACGCCGATCGTCTCGATGATGGTTTCCAGTTGCGGGCTCATCGGCAGGTTGAGACTCAAGCCCGACGGAAGCGGACGCAGGAACCAGCGCTTGTACTGGCGCGCGATCTCGCCGTCGGCGGCCAGCTCCTGGAACGTGCTTTTCACGAGCTGGGCGAGCTGCGGATCGTCCTTGCGAAACATGATTCCGTACGGGTCGTAGGACAGGAAGTCGCCCACCACGTCGTACTGGCCGCCCTTGTTCGCGTTCTCGGCGATCAGCCCGTACAGCAGCACGTCGTCCGTCGCGAACGCATCGGCGCTGCCGTTCGCGACGAGCGCGAAGCCTTGCGCATGGTCCGGCACCACCTGTAGCTGGATCCCGAGCCTGAACCGCTCGTTCAGGTCGCGCAGCGCCTTCTCGTTGGTCGTACCGGCCGTCACCGCGACCTTCTTTCCCGCGAGATCGCGGAACGAGCGGACCGGCGCGCCTCGTTTCACCATCACCTTCGTGCCGGCCACGAAGATGATCGGCGAGAACGCCACGCGCTTCTGGCGCTCGAGGTTGCTGGTCGTGGAGCCGCATTCCAGATCGACCTTCCCGCTGACCACCGCGTCGATGCGGTTGTCGGACGTGACCGGCACCCAGCGAATTGTCAGGTTCCGGTTGACCGCATCCTCGATCGACGACACGAGCGCCTTGCACAGCTCGATCGAATAGCCGATCGGCTGGTTGCGCGCGTTCAGGTACGAGAACGGTATCGACGCGTCGCGATAGCCGAGCGCGATCGTGCCGCTGCCGCGCACCTTCGCGAGCGTGCCGGTCAGTTGGGCCGGCGCGACCGGCTCGACGCGCGGCGGCGTCGACGGCGCATCTTCCGCGCGCGCGGTCGCGCCCGTGGCGAGCAGGCCCGCGAGCGCGAGCGCACGCCAGAATCGCTGCATCTTCATCGCCGGGCCTCCGTCAGACTTCCGTCGGATGTGCGATCGTCGCTTCCTGTTCCGCTTCGATGCGCGCCGCGTTGGCTTCGGCGTCCGCTTCCGACAGGAGCTGGCCTTCCCATTTCGCGACCACCGCGCTGGCGATCGAGTTGCCCACCGCGTTCGTAGCCGAGCGGCCCATGTCGAGGAACGTGTCGACGCCGAGAATCAGCAGCAGCCCGGCCTCCGGAAGCCCGAACTGGTGCAGCGTGGCCGCGATCACGACGAGCGATGCGCGCGGCACGCCGGCCATCCCCTTCGACGTCAGCATCAGAACCAGCAGCATCGTGATTTGCGTGCCGAGCGACAGGTGCTGGTTGTACGCCTGCGCGATGAACAGCGACGCGAACGTGCAGTACATCATCGACCCGTCGAGGTTGAACGAATAGCCCATCGGCATCACGAAGCTCGAGATCTTGCGGCGCACGCCGAAACGGTCGAGCGCGTCGAGGATCTTCGGATACGCGGCTTCGGAGCTGGCGGTCGCGAACGACAGCATGAACGCTTCCTTGATCAGCACGAGCAGCTTGAACACGCGACGGCCGAGGAACAGGAACCCCGCACAGACGAGCAATGCCCAGAGCAGGAACAGGCTGATGTAGAAGTCGCCCATGAACACCGCGAACTTCAGCAGTACCGACAGCCCGTTGACCGCGACGGTGGCGGCCATCGCGGCCATCACCGCGAGCGGCGCGAGCTTCATCACGTAGCCGGTGATCTTGAGCATCACGTGCGACAGCTGGTCGATCGCGGCGATCAGGATCTTGCCGCGCTCGCCGAGTGCGGCGAGCGCGACGCCGAAGAACATCGAGAACACGACGATCTGCAGGATTTCGTTGTTCGCCATCGCCTCGGCGATCGATCTCGGCACCATGTGGCCGACGAAATCCTTCAGCGTGAACTTGGACGTCGCGAGGTTCGCGGATGCGCCGATGTCCGGCAGCGGCAGGCCGAGGTTCTCGCCGGGCCGCAGCAGGTTCGCCATCAGCAACCCGAGCAGCAGCGAGATCAGCGACGCGGTGACGAACCAGCCGATCGATTTCGCGAACACGCGCCCGACCGACGCCGCGTCGCCCATGTGCGCGATGCCCACGACCAGCGTGGAGAAGACGAGCGGCCCGATCACCATCTTGATCAGCCGCAGGAACACGTCGGACACGAGCGAGATGTAGCCGGCGATTTCGGCGGCGGCTTTCCTGTCCGGAAAGCTCGTGAAGATCATGTAGCCGATCACGATGCCTGCCGCCATCGCGATCAGGATCCAGACGGCTGCAGCATTCTTTTTTCGCATCGTGAGCCTCCCATGCAGCGGTTTCGCAATCGGGGATGGGAGGACGATACAGGACCAGAATCGCGATGAACAGTGCAACCGGCTCCGGGTTTGCGCTAGCGTCGGATATGTCCGGGTGGGCGACGGCGATTGCGCCGGTGGCGCTTCGTGCCTGCGGCAGCGGGCGCCACCGGATACGGATTGATGCGGCGCAGCAGATCGCCGGTTCCGCCGGAGGGCGGTGGGCAGCGCCGCGCCATTCGCCCTAGTCGTGCGCCCGCGGATCCAGCAGGCTCGTGTTGAAATCGCACGACTGCGCGGCGAGCCGGACGATCTCGGCGATCAACGAATGGGCGCGTTCGGCGCGATGCAGCGCGACGTAGCGAACCGGCGGCAGCGCCGGCTGCGTGCGCACGATCTCCAGCGCGTCGCAAGCGACGAGGTGCGCGACGCATGCCTTCGGCAGATAGCTGATTCCGAGCCCCGACAGCGTCAGGCCGATCTGCGCGAGCAGGCTGTTGCTCGACAGCACGCGCTGGGTCGCGACGCCGTGTTCCTGCAGAAAGCGCGTGTACAGGTGCCCGGTGCCCGACAGGTTTCCCTGCAGGATCAGCGGAAACCGCGCGAGGTCCGTCAACGACAGGGCGGCCCGGGACGTCGGCACGAATCCGGCTGCGCACATCCACGCGTTGTCGACCTCGCCGACCGCCGTCGCCGTGAACGCGTCCGTCGCATGAATCTGCGGGACCACGATCAGATCGATCGTGTCGGCCGCGAGCCGATCGCGCAGCGTCGCGGTCAGGTCCACCTCGGCCTCCACGTGCACGCGCGGATACGCGGCCTGGATCGCCGCGATCAAGCGCGGCAGCCACGTCAGCGCGGTCAGTTCGGTCACGCCGATCCGGACATGCCGTACCAGCGCTTCCCTCGAGCTCATCCGCTCGACCACGCGGTCGCGCTGTTCGAGCAACGCCTTCGCGTGCTCGAACAGCTCCGCGCCTTTGTCGGTGAGCCGCGCGCTGCGATGCGCGCGATCGAACACGGTCAGGTCGAACGTGCGTTCGAGTTCCTGGATCCGCTTCGATACGGCCGACTGCGTCGTGTTCAGGCGCGTCGCCGCGGCGTCGAACGAGCCGAGCTGCACGATCCAGTACAGCGCTTCCATCTGCTTGAACGTCAGCATCGCGAGTCACTCGATAGATGAAGAAAAGCGATATGTTCTCATGTCAAAAAATCGCTTTTTTTACATATTTCGGCTGTTTAAGGTGCTCCCGTGGCGTCGCCGGGCGCGTGCGTTCACCAGAAAACGCGCCGCATCGCACCCATCGTTCAATCGACCCCTCATTCCTGGAGACTGCATGGACACCGTCATCGATTCCCCGCCCGCCGCCGGCGCCGCCCGCAAGCCGCGCGTCGGTCTTGCGTGGCAGATCGTCATCGGCCTCGTCATCGGCATCGCGACCGGGCTCGTGCTGAACCGGTTTCCTCAATTGCGCGACGCCGCCGTGTCCGGGTTGCTGCAGCCGGCCGGCGACATCTTCATCAAGCTGGTGCGGATGATCGTCGTGCCGATCGTGTTCACGAGCATGGTGATCGGCATCGCCGGCGTGGGCGACGGCAAGTCGCTCGGCCGTCTCGGCATCAAGACGCTGCTCTATTTCGAAGCGATCACGACGATCGCGATCGTGCTCGGGCTCGTGATCGGCAACGTGTTGCAGCCCGGCGTCGGCACCGACATGTCGCAACTCGGGCACACCGACATTTCCCGTTACCAGCAGACCACGCAACAGGTGCAGCAGGCGCACCACGGGCTGATGGCGCTGGTGCTCGGCATCATCCCGGACAACATCGTCGCGTCGATGGCGAAGGGCGACCTGCTGCCGGTGATCTTTTTCTCGCTGCTGTTCGGGCTTGGGCTGCAGTCGGTGCCGGAAGAGCATCGCAAGCCGGTGCTCGCGATGCTCAAGGGCGTCGCCGACGCGATGTTCAAGGTGACGAACATGGTGATGCGCTATGCGCCGGTCGGCGTGTGCGCGCTGATCGCGGTGACCGTCGCGAGCTTCGGCTTCGGATCGCTGCTGCCGCTGCTGAAGCTGGTCGCCGTCACTTACTTCGCCATCCTGCTGTTCGCGATCGCCGTGCTCGGCGTGACCGCGCGGCTGTTCGGGTTCCGCATCCTCACGCTGCTGCACGTGATCAAGGACGAACTGATCATCGCGTTCTCGACCTGCAGCTCGGCGACGGTGCTGCCGCAACTGATGAGGAAGATGGAGGACTACGGCGTGCCGAAGAGCATCACGACGTTCGTGGTGCCGACCGGCTACACGTTCAATCTGGACGGCGCATCGATCTATCTCGGCATCGGCACGCTGTTCGTCGCGCAGCTCTACGGCGTGCACCTCGGCTGGCAGCAGCAGGTGCTGCTGACGCTGACCATGGTCGTCACGTCGAAGGGCGCGGCCGGTGTGCCGGGCTTCATGTTCGTGATCATGCTCGCGACGCTCGCGAGCGCGGGGCTGCCGCTCGAAGGGCTCGCGTTCATTGCCGGCGTCGACCGGATCATGGACATGGGCCGCACCGCGCTGAACGTCGTCGGCAACGCGCTCGCGCCGCTCGTCATCGCGAAATGGGAAGGCCGGTACGACGCGGAAAAGGGCCGCGCGTACGTCGAATCGCTGCGCGGCTGAATGCCGCCATGAACGCCGCCATGCACACATCGCACAACATTCCGAAGCAAACAGGAGCATCGAAGATGAGCAGTTCCCGTGGAGCATTTTTTCCCGACGCGTTGATGGAGCAGATCAAGTCGCGCTTTCATCACGTCGATCGCGACATCGACGGCCGCGAGCGGCTGTTCTTCGACAACGCGGGCGGGTCGTTCCGGTTGAAGGCCGCGGTCGACGCGTACGCGCGGATCGATGCGCTGCCCGATTGCCCGGAGCGCATCCACGCGCGCGCACTCGATCTGCAGGCGATCCAGTCGCGCGGCGAGGACGACGTTCGCACGATCCTGAACGCGCAGGGCGGCAGCGTGTATGCGTCGCTGACTGCATCGGGTGCGATGTTCGACATGGTGCGCGCGATCATGGAAAACGTGCCGGGCACCAATGCGGTGACGACCGTGCTCGAGCATCCGTCGTCCTACGATGCGATGACGTATTACGCGGAACGCACCGGCAAGACGCTGCGCATCGCGCCGAGCAATCCGGAGACCGGCGGCGTGGACGTCGATGCGATCGTGTCGCTCGTCGATGCGGATACCGCGCTGCTCAGCGTGATGGCGGCGTCGAACATTTCCGGCGCGAAATTCGACATCGAGACGATCGTCGCGCGTGCGCGCGCGAAGAAGCCCGACTTGTTCATCGTCGTCGACGCGGTCCAGCATGCGCCACACGGGATCATCGATCTGCAGCGCACGCCGGTCGACGGGATCAACTTCGCCCCGTACAAGTTTTTCGGATGCCGCGGCTCGGGCATGTCGTGGCTGTCGCCGCGTGCGGCGGCATTGCCGCATCACCGGCTCGCCGCGAAGGAGACTGGCGTATGGGAACTCGGCAGCCCGGCGCCCGCGCAGTTTGCGGTCGTATCGGCGATCGTCGATTACGTGGCCTGGATCGGCCGGTATTTCATCGATTCGGATGACCGGCGCACGCTGTTCGTCGAGGGCATGCACCGGATCGAGCTGCATGAGCGGGCGCTGCTCGCCGCATTGCTCGACGGTTTGCGTGCGATCGACGGCGTCGACGTCTACTGGGATCATGACGATCTGACGCAGCGCGACCTGATCGTCGGGATCGGCTTCGCGCATCTCGAACCGACGCAGGCGGTGCGGGAATACGAGAAGCGCGGTGTGATCGTGTATGAGCGCGTCGCATCGAGCCTGTATTCGGGCCGGATGCTGAAATCGTTCGGGCTCGCCGGCGCGGTGCGGATCTCGCCGCTCCATTGTCATGCGCCGGACGATATCGCGCGATTCCTGGCGATAACCGCAGCGCTCGCGGCGCACCGCTGATCGACGACACGGCCCGGATCGTCCGGGGCGTGTCGCGTTCGTGCCGTCACACCGGCCACGCAACCGGTTGCGGCTACGGGAAGCGGGCCGATCGGCCCGTGTCGTTACATGCCGAGCGGGTCGTTGTGCTCGCCGCGCCGGCCGCTAGCGCCGTGGAGCCGGCGAGCGCGCATGACTCGTCGCCCGGCGCACCCGACGACCGTCGGCTACGTCACATCGCACAATCGGCGCAGCCGCGGCCCCGCGCAGCACGAACTCAGTGCTGCCCGTACACGGTAATGGTCACCCGTCGGTCTTTCTGCAGGCACGCGATGACGGCCGGCGTTTCGCCGGGCGGACAACGCGAGACCGGTTGCGACGATCCGGCACCGTCAACCCGAATGCGCGCGGCGTCGAACCCGTGCGTCACCAGGTAGCGTTTCACGGTCTCTGCCCGCGCCAGCGACAGTGCGCGATTGCTTTCTTCCGAGCCGATGCGATCGGTGTGGCCGACCACGTCGATGTTCGTCGCGCCGGCTTCGTCGCGGATTTTCGCAATCGCGGCGTCGAGCTCCGCGCGACCGCCCGGGAGCATCGAATCGAGGCTCGACTGCGCGAACGGAAACAGTGCCTCCCCCTGGATCGTGTACTGCTCGAGAGGGGCCGGCCGGGCGGCGGCTGCCGCTGGCGCCGTGTCCCGGACGAAGTCCGCGCACTGCGGATCGCGCCAGTACGTCGCGCTCACGCGCATGTTCTTGTCGAACTGCACCTGGTACTGGCAGGACACCACCTGGTCGCCGCGCCGGAAGTCGAACAGGTAGTTCCACACGTGGTTGCCCACGAACCATTCGTGAAAGTGCGGCGGCCCGATCAGATCGTAGAGCTGATCCTTGTTGAGGCCCGTACTGACGTTGCGCAGGTTCGCGACGTTCACGAACGTGCCGCCCGCAGGCGACGCGGACGCCGCGTCCGGAAAGCGGGGCGGCGTGTGGGGCACCGCACATCCCGTCATGGCGACGGCAGTCGCGACGCACGCTGCGAGCAGCACAGCCTGTTGAGTTTTCATGGTTCGCTTGTTGTTCCGTTTCATGTTTCGCATCGAATCGCCCGTCCGCTTACCACTGATAGCCGGCGCCGACCACGGCGCCGTACGTGCCGCGCGTGTTGGTCGACACGGCCGCCTTGTAGATCCAGTGGTTGTTCTCCGAAATGGTCGAGATGCCGAGCGCCTGCCCCGACTGGCCGCGGTACACGCTGCCCGCGATCGCGACCATGCTCTTGCCCGGGCCGGACGGCTGCGGCAGACCGGCCACGGCCATCGCCGTCGCCGTGCCGCCGTCCGCGTCGCGGCGATAGCTGTCGAGGCTGTCGCGCAGGCTCGCCACCTGGCCGTCCGTGTAGCTGTTCGCTTGCGACAACGCGCTGCCTACGCTCGCATTCAACTGGTTCACGTTCACCGCGTCGGTGCCTTGCGTGCCGGCCGCGACGTTCACGACTTGTCGCGCCGAATCCGCCGAGCCGACCGCGACCACGTTCGAGCGCCCGCCGTCGTTGCTGCCCGTGCCGAGCGCGGTCGAATTGTTGCCCGATGCCGTCGAACCCACGCCGATCGCGGTGGAGCCGTTGCCCGTCGCCGTCGAGTTGTTGCCGACCGCCGTGCTGTTCGAGCCCGATGCCACCGATCCCGAACCGCCCGCCGACGAATTCGGGCCGCTCGCCCCTGGCGGCACGTTGCCGCCGGTCGGATTCGACGTGTACGAACCACCGAGGTTGGTCGTGCGCTGGTCGATCAGCGTCGTCAACTGGTTCGCGACCGAATCGAGCTGCGACACGTTCACCGCGTCCGTGCCGTTCTTGCCGGCCGCGAGCCCGGTGATCTGGCGGTTGCCGACGTTCACCTCGCCGGCCGACGACTGCGGGCTGCTCAGCCCGTACGCGACGTAGTTCGTCAGCGCGCCGACCGTGGTCAGCGAACC
>NZ_LOVM01000068.1:0-755 GCF_001523445.1 Burkholderia sp. ABCPW 11
CCTTCGGCCTACGGCCGAAGGCTCATGAAAGACCGAACACTAACGCTCGGCACTGTCCAAGAAATCCAAGCGGTTCAGTCGCCCGTGTTGCCCGCAACCCGACCGTCCAGGTTTTCCAGTGCATCGCCGACGTTGCGATACGCGACTTGCTTCGAGCCGTCCGCGGAATCGGTCAGGCTGTACGTCGGCGCGGATACCCCGCCGTTCGCATCCACCGACGAGCCGCCACCCAGCGCATTTGCCACGCTCTGCGCCGTGCCATGCAGTTGACCGCCGTTGATCGCATCCTTGCTCTGCGCGCTGACCTGACCCGCCTTCACGTTCGTGAGCGTCGTGCCTTCCGTGCCGCCGAGCGTCGCTTTCGACTTCGTCGCATCGTCGTACGTCATCGCCAAGGACGTCATGCCCTTGTTCGGGTCGTTCGGATCCACCTGCGTGACCAGGCCTGCTTCCTTCAACTGGCCAAGGTTCACCGCATCCTTGTCAGCCTTACCCGCCGCTACGTTCGACAGGATCGTGCCGCCCGCGCCCGCGAGCGTGGCCTTGCCGTGGTTCGGCGTACCGTCCGCGTTCTTGTCGTACGTCACTGCAGCACGCGTGTGACCATCGCCATCCACCAGGCCCGTGTTCGTGAACGCGTTCTTGATGTTCGTGATGTCGCCCGTGTTGCCCGCAACTCGACCGTCCAGGTTTTCCAGTGCGTCGCCGACGTTGCGATACGCGACTTGCTTCGAGCCGTCCGCGGAATCGGTCAG
>NZ_LOVM01000069.1:0-874 GCF_001523445.1 Burkholderia sp. ABCPW 11
TCGTGCTCGACAGGCCGGTGGACAGCGAGCTGGCCGTGGTCGAGGTCGACGTCGACAGCGACGTCACCGAACTGGTCGTGCTCGACAGACCCGTCGACAGCGAGCTCACGCCGGTCGACAGCGAGCTTGCGGTGGTCGACGTGGACGTCGACAGCGAACTCACCCCGGTCGACAACGAGCTTGCGGCGGTCGATGTGGACGTCGACAGCGAACTCACGCCGGTCGACAACGAGCTTGCGATGGTCGACGTGGACGTCGACAGCGAACTCACGCCGGTCGACAACGAGCTTGCGGCGGTCGATGTGGACGTCGACAGCGAACTCACGCCGGTGGACAACGAGGCGATGCTGCTCGTGACCGTCGACACCGAGCTGGATATCGATCCGATCCCCGTGGACAGCGAAGTCACCGCCTGGTTGGTCGCATCGAGCTGCGAACCGTTGATCGCATCGGTGCTCGTCGCATCCACACGACCCGCCGCCACGTTCGTGATCTGACGCTCAGCGCCCGGTCCACCCACGCTCACCACGCTCGACGGCGTCGTGCCCGCGTAGCTGTAGGTGACGCCGCCGACCGTGCCGGTCGCCGTCGGGTTGGCCGCGGCCGTCACCGAACCGCTGCCCAGCGCCACCGCGCCCGCGTTCGACGCCGTCGCACCCGAACCGATCGCCACGGTATTGGCTCCTGCCGCGTTCGTGTTGTTGCCGACCGCCACGCCTGCCGCACCCGCCGCCGTCGCACCCGTGCCCGCCGCCAGCGCGTTCACGCCCGTGGCGCCGTCGTTGTTGTAGTTGGCCTGCTGCGTGCCGTTGTCGTTCACGCTGTAGTAGTGCGTCTTGCTCGCCGAGATCGCCGTCGACAGCGAGCTCGTTGC
>NZ_LOVM01000070.1:0-12652 GCF_001523445.1 Burkholderia sp. ABCPW 11
GGGGCCGACGCGATCCGAACGCTTGAGCATCATCGCGAGGAACGCGATGTTCTGGTGAATGCCGTTCTCCCAGATCGCCTGGCCGTCGCGCGCAAACAGCGAGATGCCGACCGCCGGCCGTTGCTTGCGGGTGCCGCTCGCGGCGGTTTCATTGATGTCCGTCACCGGTTGTTTCCTCTGCGGCGTCGTGCGTCCGGGCATCGCGTCGAGCGTCTGGCCGGCAGCGGCGCGCCGTGGATCGTCATGGTTGGATTCGTGCCGGTGCGCCGCCGTGCGCGAATCGGGCGACGGGATTCGCGCGGCCGGCAGCCGGATTCCGGCGTGTCGCCGGCACGCCTCGCACGGCGCGCGTCGGGCAGGCTGCCCCGGCAACTGTCTGCCGGCGATTGTGGCATGGAAACCGCCGGTTTTGGCAGGGCGTGACGAACTTTGACATCGCCGCCGGCCAACGGGAACGGGCGCCGACGAAGCGGCGCCCGGTCGTCCGGCGGCCTGCCGGCGCGGTGGCCCGCCGGCTCGCGCGGCCGCATGAGCGGCCGCAGGCGGCTCAGTGCTGCAGCCGGATTTCGACGCGGCGGTTGCTGGCGCGGCCTTCCGGCGTCGCGTTGGACGCGACCGGATCGGCCTTGCCGCGGCCCGAGACCGTCATCGAGTCGGTCTTCAGCCCGTGCGCCTTCAGATAGGCGGCGACCGATTCGGCGCGGCGCTTCGACAGCGCGAGGTTGTAGTCGTCGCTGCCCACCGAATCGGTGAAGCCGGTGACCGTCACCTGCGAGTACGTGCGATCGGCGCGCTCGCTTAACAGCCGGTCGAGCGATTCGCGCGCGGTCGGTGCGAGCGTCGCGTGATCGGTGGCGAACAGCGCGTCGCCCGACAGGTTCACGCGTTCACTATTGTAGTGAATCGCAACCGCTTTCGCGCCCTGCTCTGCGAGGTCCCGTGCGATCAGCCCGCCCAGATTCTTTGCGCCACCTGCAACCAGAACGACCTTTCCTGCAATCACATGATTCGCCAAAATACTTCTCCATCGATGGCATTGCAACGAGACAGCGCATAGCGACACCATCCATTCTCAACGAGCCGCACAATCATCGCTGCGCTCGCGTCGCCTTCCGAGACGAGGACACTGGGCGGTCAATGCTCATACTTGTCCGAATCGCCGGACGGAATCCTGAACCCTTCAAGATCCTTTCCGATAAGCCAGCGCGGCGTTCTGCCGCGCCCAGACCAAGTAGCTCCGGTTTCCGGATTCCAATACTTGGGCTTGACCTTCGTGCGCGGACGCGACTGCGCGCAATCAACAATCGCCCGGATATCGACTCCGCTTTCCGAAAGCAAGGCCATCACGCGATCCGCGATCAGTCTCGCTTCGTACTCCCGAGCAGCGTCGATATCCTGCTTCAGTTTCTCGAGGTCGGCGAGCAACTCGTTATACGTCTTCATGGAAAAAGCCCCTATACCTTTGACCACGACACCATCCCTGGTCAATTAATATTTGGACAGGCCAGCGTATCATAGATACTCACGAGCCGTTTAGCGCGTGGCGCCGCTCAAACTCAATCGGTGGCCGCTCAAAACTCAATCGGTGAAAGATCGCCGGCGGAACCATACCGACGAACCAATGGAACAGCAGGTTGTACGAAATCTGCTCAACCAGTTGCCGCTCGCTACGGATGCTGTACAGTACTTGCAGCAACATCGCCCGCATCAGCTTCTCAGGCGTGATGCTCGGCCGGCCTCCTTTCACGTCGACTTCATACATCGCCGAGAACTTCGCATCCATCTTCGACAGTGCTTCGTTCAGCCATATCCGGACCTGGCTCAGCGGATGCGCCTGCGGAACAAATTCTTCTAGCCTCACCGTGCTGAACAACGATTCGTTGTAACCGTCCGCACCTCGCATTGGCCTGCTCTTCCTTTATCTCGGGAACCTACATCGTGCAGGACCGACCGAGGTATTTCAACGGTCCGCTAAGAAAGTGAGATAACTGTCGGTCGTGCCGGCTGATGATTTTATGAACTTAAGCAGCAAGTTATGTTGAGCCTAGTTCCGAAATGCGGCAGAAAAGTCACGTGCGATGCCATAGGTCCGATCAACCAGCTAAGCAGAATTCACCGGTTGCCGCCACATGGGTGTTCGGATGTCCAGCCTGGAAATCGAAATGTGTTGAAGTTCGCAGATTCTGCATTACCCCGCCGGCGCACTGCGCCCCGCACCCCAGGCCACGACGAATACGGCCGCGAGCACCGCCCCGATCGCTGAGAACGGCATCGCCGGATGCAGTTCATACAGCATCGTGCCGGCCAGCGGCGCGACCACCATGCTAAGTCCTTGCGCCATCGACATCGCGCCCGCGCACGCGCTCTGCTCGTGTGCCTCGACTCGCGTGCTCGCCAGCGCCGCAACCGCCGGAAACGCGGCACCCATCCCGCACGCCGCGACGAGGTAGCTTGCGCACAGCAGCCACGAGTGGGCGGCCTGCGCCGCCAGCGCCGATACGAACCCTGCCCCCCCCGCCAGCGCCCCCCAGCGCAACCATTGAAGCGGTGCGACCGAGCTCCACCGGCCCACCAGCGACTGTGTCGCGATCAGCCCGATACCCGCACTACCGAGCGCGTAGCCGACCACCATCGATGCGTCGCTCGTCCGCACGTGCAGGCGGTCGATCAGGTAGAAACCCAGCACGCTGTTCGCGATCATCACCGCGCTGTACAGCGCGAACGCGCTGCACCACGGCAAGCGCAAGCGTCGATCGGTCGGTCTCAGCCGGGGCGGCGCCTGCCGCACTGCATGCGCGCTGTTGTCGCGCAGCCGGCGCAACCCCGTCAACCCTGCGAGCGGCAGCAGCGCGAAAACGGCGAGTGCGAAAGCCATGTCGAACCTGGCTAGCCAGCCCGCAAACGGCGGCGCGAGCACCATCCCGATCGCGCCCGCTGCGCCGAATCGCGCAATTGCGGATGCGCGCCCCGTGGCCGGCGTCCGGTCGGCGATCCACGACATGGCTGCAACGGGCAGCCCGGCATAACATCCTCCCATCGCTGCGCGCGTGACGAGCAGCGCGGCAAAACCGGCCCATGCCGGCGGCACCGCGCTGCCACCGGCGCGTAGCGCCCAGCCGACGTAGGCGGTCAGCAGCAGCGAACTCGCGACGAAGCCGACGATCGCCGCGCGCATCGACGGCAATGGGCCACGAGTGTTCGCCGCGCGTCCCCAGCGCGGTGCGGCGATCATCCAGACGAACCCGACGATGCCGATGATCGCACCAATGTGCACGGGCGCGAGATGCATGCGCTTCGCCATCGGGCCGGCGATCGTGATGAATGCGTAGGTGCCGGCCACCATCGCGAAATTGGCCAGCTGCAACGGCAGGAAGGACACGCCGGCGTCGGCCGGCGTGGGCAGGGAGTCAGCAGAAGTCGTCGACACAAAGTGCTCCGATAAAAGAAAGTAAAACGTCGCGCATCAGTGGAAATCGGCGCCATTGTCGGTCAGCCGACGGCGGGCACGCACTAGCGTCCACGGTCGCCCCCCCAGCCGATGCACGGATCGCCTGCTCGCGCCGGCTCACCGTGACGGCGATTTCCTTCAGCGCGGCGGCATCGGGCGACGCGTCTTCGGCCGGCTTGACGACCGCGGCCCGCGCGGTAACGGACGATGCAGCAGCGGGTGTCGCCGCTCGCCCGGAGGTCTGCGCCCGCGCGCACGACACCCCCATCAGATACAGGCCGGCGACAACAACCGGCTTCAACGCAAAGCTTGCGGCTTGACTCGACATGGTGGCTTTCGCGTTCGATAATGAGAATCATTTGCATTATGATACACGAAAGCCACCGAAACCTTTGCGTAAGCATAGAATTCGTTTGAGCGCCGTCACCCTCTGCCGCCAACGGTGGTCGCTGAACCGCGCGAGCGTCGGGGTAACGCCGAAACGGCGCTTGTAGGCCGTTGCGAAATTGGCGGCGCTCGTGTATCCGGCCAGCGCTGCGGCCTGCTTGACGCTCACCGCGTCGCGCTCGAGCGCGAGCCGTGCACGCTGCAAATGATGTTCACGAACGAAGCCGAAAACGGTCGTACCGTAGGCCGCCCGGAACTGACGCTGCATCGCGTTCGCGCTCATTCCCGCGCGCCGTGCGATGTCCTCGAGCGACAGTTCCTGCGCTGCGTCGCTCGCAAGAAACGCGCGCAACTCGGCCATCCGGCGATAGTCGCTCGAGCCGAGCGACGCGTCGGCCGCATGTGCCGCGCCGGTCTCGAGCGGCGCGAACGCCTCCGCGAGCAGTTCGAGCACGCGGCTTTCGAGATAGATCGCCTACAGCATCGGTTGATAGCCCGGCGGCCGCACGATCTGCTCGGCGAGCGCCGTCGCACGCGACGTCGGCTGCCAGAAACGGATCGCGAGATGCGCAGACAGCATCGCGTCGAGTTGCTCCGGCAGGACACCACTGGCCGCCCGCAGATGTCCGAGCCATTCGCCCGACATCGCGAGGCTCAGCGGCCGTGCAACCTGCCCTTGCTGAGCCGCCGGCGAAACGTGTCCGGCGCGACCGCGTTGAGCAGGAAAGACTGCATCCGCACCGCGGGCCGCGCGACTTCGCAGGCCATGCGACCGGTGCGGCGCCCGTCCGTCGTCAACACCACGCGCCGGTCGCCGTACGACACATCGAGCGCGCCCTCGAGCAGCAGGACGAGTGCAGGCCCGGCGAACATTGTCCAGACATCACGGCGTCGAATTCGTCGGTTGCATCGTCCGAATGGACTCGCAGCCCAGGCCGCACCTCGCAGATCCGCGCGACGTGCGCATCGTGTCGATAGCGGTCGGAATGGAGAGCGGCTGGCGTCAGCGCTGTCATATCGTCATTTCCCTCCCGCGCGGGCTGCTCGTGCCCGCGCAAACTATTCTGGCGTTCGATCAAACGGCCGATACCCATGTCGCGGCTTCGGCCCAGTTACAATCAAATACAAATGCTTCTCATTTATATCGTATCGGGAGTCGCGTGAAAAAGACAAGCGGAATGTGGTCGATGCTGGGGGCATGGCTGTGCGGTTGGCTTGTGATGCATGCCGCGCAGGCAGACACGACGACGGTTATAGACCTGGCCGGGCGCCAGGTTCGGATTCCTGCGCGAGTCGAGCGCGTGCTGCTCGGCGAAGGCCGCCTGCTGCCGGCGCTGGCGATCGTCGACGGCGACGATCCGGCCAGCCGGCTCGTCGGCATGATGGGCGATTTCGAGCAACTCGATCCCGGAAGCTACGCACAATGGCTCGCGCGCTTCCCGCGTCTGAAAGACGTGCCGCGGATCGGTCGCTCGCAATCGGGCGGCTTCAGCGACGAGCGCGCCCTCGCGCTACGCCCGCAGGTTGCGATCTTCGGACTCGGTGGCGGCCACGGACCCGGCGAGCGCAACCGCGAGACGCTCGCGCGGCTCGAGGCGGCCGGCGTCGCGATCGTGTTCGTAGACTTCCGTCACGACCCGCTCGCCAACACGCCACGTAGCATCACGCTGTTCGGCCAGGTGCTCCGCGCGCCGCGGCGCGCGGCGGCATACAACACGCTCTGGCAGCAGGAGTTCGACATCGTCCGTACGCGGCTCGCGACCGCGCGACCGCGCGACCGGCCGCGCCAAGCGTACTCCTCGAAAGCCGGGTCGGTCTATCTGGTGACTGCAGCGACACGATGACCGGCATATGGGTCATCTGCTCGACGCTGCCGGTGGCAACAACGTCGCGAAAGGCCGCGTGCCCGGTGAGCGCGGCACGCTGAACCCCGAATACCTGCTGAGCCGCCAGCCCGACTTCTACATCGGCACCGCGGCTCGGTTCAGACGCTGCAAAGCGCGCCGCTGAACGCTGCCGCCCGCTCGCTCGATCGGGCGCTGAAGCGGCCGCAGATCGCGCCGCTGCGCGCAGTCCGCGAACGGCGCGCGTATGCGGTCTGGCATCACTTCTACAATTCGCCGTTCAACGGCGTCGCCGTGCAAGTGATGGCCAAATGGCTGCATCCCGAGCTATTCGCCGATCTCGATCCGCGCGCCACATTCGACACGATGGTACGGCGCTTCCAGCCCGTTCCGCTACAAGGCGAATACTGGGTGCAGGAAGGGTCCTGACATGCGGACGCCCGCCTCGTCCATGCGCCGCTCCCTGCTCGTCACTGGATTGACCGGCCCGCTCGGCGCACTCGCGCCTGCACGCGCCGCCGAAGCCCCCGCGGCCCGGCCTCGACGCCGCGCCGTCCGTCGTCGTGCCGAATAGTCGCCAGTTCGACGTGACAATCGCCGGCCGCACTCGGCGCGTTTTCGTCGCATTGCCGATCGAGCGCTCTGGCACGCCCCCCACCCGGTGCTCACCGTGCTCGACGGCAATGCACTGTTCCCGCTCGCCGCGCAACTCATCCGCAATCGCCGCGCCCGCCCGGACGGAGCACGCGACGCCGAGGCCGTCGTGATCGGCATCGGCTATCCGGTCGACGGGCCCTACGACATGGCCGCGCGCGAGAACGACTACACGCTTGCTCCAAGGCCGGACGGCCGCGGCGTCACCGCCGACCGTTTTCTCGACTTCATTGAGCATGACCCGAAGCCGTGGCTCGCCCGCCAATTGCCGGTCGATCCCGAACGACAAACACTGTTCGGCCACTCGTACGGCGGCCTGCTCACGCTGTACGCGCTGCTCACGCGCGCGCACCTGTTTCGGCGCTACGTGGCAGCAAGCCCGTTGATCTGGTGGGGCGAGCGTGCGCTGCAGCCCTATGCCTACCAGTTTGCCGCGCAAACCGCCCCGCTTGCGCCGCCGCTGCGCGTCCTCGTGATCGCCGGCGGCCTCGAGGAAGGTGCGCCGACTCCTGACGCCGAGCGGATGCGCCGTCAACAGGCGCGCAAGCAGGTCAGCTCCGCCTGCAACTTCGTCTTACGCGTGGGCGCCCGCGCGGGGCTCGACGCTAGGTTCCGGCTGATTGACGGCGAGGATCACGGCGGCGTCGTACCACCGAGCCTCGCGCTCGCGTCATGCATGGTGTTCGAGCCTGCGTCTGGGGCGGCCGCATGAGCACGACGACACCCGTGTCGCCCTTGTCCCTGCGGCTGCGCTACCGCGCGGCGCGTCGGTGCGCTGGTCGCACTGACCTGCGTGCTTTTCGCGCTGCTCGTCATCGATATCTCAACCGGCCCGTCTCCGTTTCCAGTCGTCGACCTGATCGGCGGCCTGTTCCGGCCCGACGACCTGCCGCTCGAACAGAGCGTGATTCGGTGGGACGTGCGTCTGCCATATGCGCTGATGGCCGTGCTGGTCGGCGCATCGCTCGGCTCCGCCGGCGCCGAAATGCAGACCGTGCTGAACAATCCGCTCGCGAGCCCGCTCACGCTCGGCATGTCTGTCGCCGCGAGCGTCGGCGCGTCGCTCGTCGTGACTTCGGGCTGGCATCTGGTGCTGTGGAACGAGAACGTCGCACTGTCGCTCGGCGCATTCGCGTGCGCGGGCGCGTGCTGTGCGACGCTGCTGATTGTCTGGCTCGCATAGCGGCACGGCGCGACAGCCGAAACCGTCGTGCTGTTCGGCATCGGCCTGATGTTCAGCTTCGAGGCGCTGCTGTGGCTGCTGCAGTTCATAGCCGACGCGAATGCGTTGCAGGAGATCGTGTTCTGGAGCATGGGTAGCCTCGCGCGCGCGACGTGGGGCAAGATCGCGCTGCTGACCTGCGTATTTGCCACCTGCGCGTTGTGGGCGCGGTTCGAGGTCGCGTCGCTCACGGCGCTACGCGCCGGCGATGAGCAGGCGCGCAGCATGGGCATCGCGGTCGAACGGCTGCGGCTCGTCGCGCTCGTGCGCATCAGCCTGTTGTCTGCGACGACGCTATCGTTCGTCGGCACGATCGGCTTCGTCGGCCTCGTCGGGCCGCACGTCGCGCGGCTGCTGGTCGGCGACGAACATCGCTACTACCTGCCCGGCGCGGCACTCGCCGGCACGATCATGCTAGCCGGCGCATCCGTGCTCAGCAAGACACTGATTCCCGGCGTGACACTGCCTATCGGTATCATCACCGCGCTGGTTGGCGTGCCGATGTTCATGCTGCTCGCAAGCCGCCACAGGAGGCTCGATGGCTGACCCGATGCTGCATCTCGACGCGCTGCGGGTCTGCTACGGCGCCCGGGCCGTACTCGACGGGCTGTCGCTAGCACCGGTCGAGCCGAGCACGATGGTCGGACTGCTTGGGCCGAACGGCGTCGGCAAGTCAACGCAGCTACGCGCGCTAGCCCGGGTCGCGACCGCGACCGGCCGCGCGGATTTCGGCGGATTCGACCTGCTGCGCGGGCCGCGCCGCGACCACATGCGGCAGGTCGGCTATCTGCCGCAGGTTATACCGCAGTCGTCCTCGCTGCTCGCGTACGAAGCCGTGCACAGCGCGCTGCGCGCCACCTGTGGCGGCCTGTCCGACACGGCATGCGACCAGCGGTTGCAACAGGTATTCACGCGGTTGTGGCTGCACACGCTGGCGATGTCGCCGCTCGATCGCTTGTCGGGCGGCCAGCGTCAGATGGTCGGGCTCGCGCAGGTTCTCGTGCGCAACACGCCGCTGCTGCTGCTCGACGAGCCGACCAGCGCACTCGACCTGTGGTGGCAATTGCTCGCGCTCGAAGCCGTCAGCGACGCGGCCAGCCAGCGCTGGCGCAATCTTGCTGGTCGCGATGCACGACCTGAATCTTGCGTCGCGTTTCTGCGACCGGCTCGTGTTGCTGGGCAGCGACGGACTTGTCGCGGACGGCGCGCCGCCCGACGTGCTGACGCCGTCGAATCTGCGGCACGCATTTCGCGTCGATGCGCGGGTCGAGCGCACGACCTCGGGCGACTATGTCGCGCTAACCGAGCGCGCGATTCTGGAGGAATCCACGCTCGGCTACGACGCTTGAGTTGAAAATGCAATAAAGAAACTAATTGCGATCCCGTACGCCAAACGCCGGATCGAACTGCCGGACCCGCTGCACCTCGTCGCTGTGCAGGTAGGTCAACGTCGTCGAGATTGATGAGTGCCGCAGGTTGTCCCGTGCCAAGATCATCCAGTGCGGCCCGAGCCAGCGACGCCAAGGCGACCTTGCAGAACTTGCCCCCTTTGCCGATCACGTGAAGCCAGTCATCACCACTCGTCTCGTCGGATATCGCCAAGCGTCGCGCCGACCAGCTCGTTCGCGCGCAGGCCGGTCGCGTAGCCGAAGTCGAGCAGGAAGCGCAGCCCCAGTGCGCGCCGACTCACTCCAGCCGTACGACTATTCGAGGCCGCCGGCAATCGTCAGCGGCCATTCGCCCATGGAGAATCCCCACGACAGGTCCAGTCCGGCGCGTAGCTCTTGATCTTGACGCCGGCGAACGGGGGCGCGAGTACGTAGCGCTGCTCAACCGACCATCGAAACAGCGACGACAAGACGTTCACAGCATACTCTGCCGAGGGCGCGCTGGGCCAACCCAGCGCTCGCGCAGCGTTTGCCGACGCAGGAAACCCCGGTAGGCGATTGCATCGTCGGGGGGGGGGGCACGACTATAGAGCGCAACCACGCCCTACTGTCGCCCACATGATCAGGCGTTCGGCAGGCGGATTGCGGGACATGAAACTGGCCGCGCGAACCTTCGGCCGCATGCGGCACCTAAGCAGTTCCCACGGCACGACGCCACCCGAAGATGTTGCGACGATCAATGCCCGTGCACGCTCGGTCAGCGCCGGATGCGAGACGAAGAACGCATCGATGCGGCGTGCCGGCGACGCCGAGTCCGGCGATCGTCGGCCACCACCGAAGGCGCCATGGAATCCGTACCGTCAGGTCCCCGGATGTCCGAATACCGCATCGATGCGGGGTGGCTGGCCGGTCCAGCACGAGGCACAGCCAGGCCGCCAAATGCTGACCATTTCGGCGCTGCCGGCCGTCGCCATCCCCGGACACGATGACTGTCGCGGTGATCGGAGCGATACCGGGAATCGCAGCGATTCTCTTGCAGAGCTACGACTGCCTCATGACCTTTAGGTGCTGCAACTATTCGGTCAGCAGCGTCTGGCAAAACGACCTCAGTTCGTCGGCGCAGGTGCTTGATTGTTCGGATCGACGGGCAACAGGAAGAACCGAAACGCGCCCCATGATCACTCGTGCGTGTCTTTCGACTCATGGATCGCCGTCGAATGGTCCGGCGCCTGCGGTTCTCGGATGCAAGAGCAGCCTTGCGCACCCCTCGTCCCTCGCATTTTCGGGGTGCGATCAGTTGAAGTAGCTTGCGTCTTATTTACGGGCGTC
Source organism: Burkholderia sp. ABCPW 11 (assembly GCF_001523445.1). Classification (NCBI taxonomy): domain Bacteria; kingdom Pseudomonadati; phylum Pseudomonadota; class Betaproteobacteria; order Burkholderiales; family Burkholderiaceae; genus Burkholderia; species Burkholderia sp. ABCPW 11. The sequence goes on from NZ_LOVM01000070.1 coordinate 10,273, forward strand.
GTGAACGTTGCCGCAATCGCGCTTCGGCGCGTCAGCCCTAAGATGTAGATGCTAGCTAGCGGCCCTGCTTGCATTCGATGACGCGTCTAGCGTCTTTGCGTATTGACCAGCAGCTGTCGGAAATGTCTGCTTTCGACCGACACGAAATCATTGATTTGCAGATTGGCATGACCTCAAATAATTAAACAATGATTCGCTTAATTTCGAGATTGTTGCGCAAAATATTGGTGCTGCTTTCTTGAAAGGCGCATCGGGGTGTCCTATATTGTGTATAGTGCGTAAGAAATCGTCGATGACGAGCTTCCGTTTTATTGATTTCGAGCTTCTCTTCTGCTGTCGGCAATGTTGATTTTTTGGAGAAAAGAAAAATATATTCTCGCCCTCTTTCAGATGTGATAATTTATTACGATGGTCTTTCTCCGAAAAGGTCGACCAGATTCTCTGACACCTTCGCGCTGCATTAATCATGATCCCGGATGGCGTTTCCATGAAGATGGTGCTTACCCATATCATGCGCAAAAAACACGCATATTCAAATCTGCCGCTATTTGAATGCCCGCGTGACGAAAGTTCTCTTACACCAGTGAAGCTCGGCTTTATGTCAGGTTTTGCGTTTTTTATCATGGCATTTGGCGATCTCAATCGATATATGTTGCGTAGCTTATCGGCAAGGGACATCTACCAGGAACGAGTGAACGCACATATCTACGAAGATGATCATCACTGGCCGTGGTTTCTCAAATATTTTGAAAGGCTGGGCTGGAGCCGGATCACAAATTCCACCGATGCATTGCGCGCGCGGTGGTCCGAGGATACCCATCATAACCGCTTGCTCATGTACGAATTATGCGTGAACGTGACGGGCAGCAACAGTGTCGAGAAACTCGCTGTCATCGAAGCAATCGAAGAGACGGGAAATGCGCTGTTTGCACTGACCACGCGTTTGGCCGACGCTGTACAGGACCAGACGGATATCGAACTGCGATACATGGGCGCGTTCCATTTCGCCCTTGAATCGGGACACATGCAAGACGGAGAACACGCCGATCCGGCTCGCATCGAGTTGAGCGATGAGGAGCACGGTCGTTGCATCGCATTAGTTGATCGGCTTTTTTTTGACGAGGTGACATCATGATCCACCACGCGTGGAGCCGAAACGACACGGCCGCATACGATGTCGCATTCGGCCTATTCATCTATCCGGCAATGTTGATCGCCCATCGGCTCGGATTGTTTCGCCGGCTCGGCGAGGGACCCTGCACACTTCTAGAAATTAGCTCGACACTTGGGCTTGCTCGGCGTCCAACTGAAGCATTGGCAAATGCGGCTGTCGCGCTAGGCTTTGTTCATCGCGACGGGAAAGAGTACCGCTTGACGACTCTCGGAGAATGCCTGCTTCTGGAAGGCAGCCCGACCTATTTCGGTGCTTTCTGGGATTTGATGTACGACAACGCCAAAACCTATTCCCTCGAGGGACTCGAAGAGGCACTGCGACGCAACGAGCCGAAGGCCTACGGCGAGCCCGATATTTTCCGCACCCATGAGGAACAGCACGAACTTGGTATGCGGTTCACTCGGGCCATGCAAAGCTCGAGTGTCATGCATGCACTCGCGTGGCCAACGCGTCTTGATCTTGGACAGCATCGTGTGATGCTCGATATTGGCGGAGGTTCAGGGGCCCATTTGACCGGCGCGTTGTCAACGTGGCCCGAATTGCGCGGCACGTTGTTTGACTTGCCTGCGGTTTGCAAACTTGCGCGAGGGTTTATTGATGCAGCGTTATCCGATCGCATTACCCTTCATCCTGGGGATATGTGGAGAGATCCATACCCTCCCGCAGATCTTCATTTCTATTCCAATATCTTCCATGACTGGACGCCGGAGAAAAATGCGATTCTCGCGTGCAAGAGTTTTGAAGCGCTACCAGTAGGTGGAAGAATCATTTTGCACGAAGTGCTTTACCGTGACGACAAGAGCGGACCGCTCGCCGCGGCCGGTTTCAGCTTGATGATGATGGGTTGGACCGAAGGCGAGCAGTACACGTCTGCCGAGTTGACATCTGTGTTGAAAACGGCGGGATTCGCGTCCGTCAATGTAGTGCCGAGCCTGGGTTACTACAGTCTGGTGACTGGAGTAAAAGAGTAAAGCGCTCCCGGAGCGTCATGCGAAACCTGTTATGTTACGGCATCCCGCTTCCGCGCCGCTTGGATATGCTTTTGGGTCGTTGGCGAGACTGTGAACAGGACCTTGAATCGCCGAGCGCCTTCAGGACTTGAATCGATCGACTCGTTGAACAAGCGCGCCGGGCCTGTCAGGAATTTTGTGTTTAAGGCATAACATGCTCCCAAGGAGAGTTTATGCCTCGCAAACCGAAAGCCCA
>NZ_LOVM01000071.1:0-673 GCF_001523445.1 Burkholderia sp. ABCPW 11
TGAACCGCTTGGATTTCTTGGACAGTGCCGAGCGTTAGTGTTCGGTCTTTCATGAGCCTTCGGCCGTAGGCCGAAGGCTGTATTGCCGGGCGAATTCGCCCGGCGTTAGCTCCTTGAGCGCCATGTGAGGTCGAGTCTCATTGTAGTCGCGGCGCCAAGCCTCGATCTCACGTTTGGCTTCCGCCAACGATTCGAACCAATGCAGGTTCAGGCATTCGTCCCTGAACGAGCCGTTGAATGTCTCGATGAAGCTGTTGTCGGTGGGCCTGCCTGGCCGGCTGAAGTCGATCTGCACCTTGTAGTGGTAGGCCCACATGTCCAGCAGGCGACCCGAGAATTCGCTGCCGTTATCGGCAAACAGGAACCGTGGTGCGTGACGTTGAGCCACCAAACGATTCAGCACCGACACGACGTCCTCGGCACGCAGGCGCTTGCCCACTTCAATGGCCAGTGCTTCACGACTAAAGATGTCCACGACCGTCAGGGCTCGCAGGCGGGTACCGTCGGCCAATTGGTCCGCGACAAAGTCCAGGCTCCAGACTTCATTGGGGCGAACCGGCACGCAGCGCTCGCGGCGCGACACCACCATCTTGCGGCGTTTGGGCAGCTTCGAACGCAGTTGAAGCTGCTCTTCGGCGTAGAGCCGATAGACCCGATTCCGGCTCACACGCCA
>NZ_LOVM01000072.1:0-1568 GCF_001523445.1 Burkholderia sp. ABCPW 11
GACGACGCGGAAGACCGCGAAGATCCGCGCATCGCCGCGCTCAAGCAAACCGCGAAAACCCAGCCGAAGGCCGCCTACGACCTCGGCCTGCGCTACTTCCGCGGCGACGGCGTGCGCCAGGACAGCTACCAGGCGCTCAAGTGGATGCGCGAGGCCGCCGAACGCGGCGACCTGAACGCGCAGAAGGCGCTCGGCAGTTTCTACCTGTTCGGCCTCGAGGAAATGGGCTCGGATGCGCGCGAAGCGGAGAAGTGGCTGTCGATCGCGGCCGGCCGCGGCGACAAGGAATCGAAAAAGCTGCTCGACCTCGCACGCAAGGCGAAGAAAGAAGACGAAGAAGACTGGAAATGGCGCACGCAATGGCGTGACGTCTATTACGGCTACTGGTACTCGGGCTATCCGTACTACGGCGTCTGGCAGCAGACGTACTGGTACTACTGACCGGGCATCGAGCAACGGGGGCAGCCGCGGGGAGACCACCATCGCGCGCTACGCCGGGGGGCTTATCGAAGTTCGCACGAACACATAAGCCGAACAACGACTCTAATCGATCGACAACGACATGAAGACCAATCTTTCCCAACGTCTCGTTCAAGGTGCGCTGGTTGCAGCGCTTGGCGCGTCCGTCGCGGGGTGCGGCGGCGTGGTGACGCCCGGCGGGCAGAACGCCGGCGTGACCGGTGCGGCGGCGGGCGGCGCGAGCGCCGGCGCCGATTCGCAACTGCAGCGCTGCACGTCGCCGCTCGGCACGATCGCGGTGGACGACGGCCGCAACGCCGACTGGTGGGGCCCGTTCGGCAGCGCGACCAAGATGACGACGATCGACCCGCTGCTGCGTCTGGCGGTGCAGCAGTCGAACTGCTTCGTGATCACGTCGATCGGCAACCAGAAGAGCGACGCGCGCCTGTCGCGCATCACGCAACTGCAGCGCAACTCGGGCGAATACCGCGCGGGCTCGAAGCAGCAGAAGGGGCAGCGGGTTGCGGCCGACTACTACATGGAGCCGCAGATCGTGATCAACGACTCGCCGATCGGCGGGATCGGCAGCATGATCGGCGGGCTGATCGGCAACAGCGCGGTGGCGGCGGTGGCGGGCCACCTGCAGACGAAGGCGTCGGTCGTGACGCTGACGCTGTTCGACGTGCGCTCGGCGGTGCAGATCGCGGCGGCGGAAGGCAGCTCGACGGCGACCAACTACGGTGCGGCGCTGGGCGGCTTCGGCGGCGGCGTGGGCGGTGCGCTCGCGGGCTTCTCGGCGACACCGGAGGGCAAGGCGACGGTCGTCGCGTTCATCGATGCGTACAACAAGATGGTCGTCGCGCTGCGCAGCTACAAGGCGCAGGACGTGAAGGGCGGGCTGGGCCGCGGCGGCCAGCTGCAGGTGAACTGACGTAGGCGGGCCGGCGGGATGCCGCCGGCCGATTGCCGAGTCTCGCTTCCCGATTCGCGATTCCTGATTTCCCGATGGTCGGTGCGTGCGGCGCGATGCGCGCGTGCCGGCTTCGTTCGTCCAGTTCGTTTGAAAGGGGACCCCGATGAAAGCCGCTGTACTGATTGCATTGACCTGC